>CAZKSL010000086.1:0-3988 GCA_964555495.1 Hadarchaeota archaeon (SeqCode) | reverse complement strand
GATGATAGAGAACGTAATCGGAACAACCGAGCTTCCTCTGGGGGTCGCGACAAACTTTCTCATCAACGGCAAGGACTACCTCGTTCCTATGGCGATTGAGGAGCCCTCGGTCGTCGCAGCGGCCTCAAACGCGGCGAAGATGGCCAGGGTGAAGGGTGGATTTCAAACCGAGAGCACCGACCCGATCATGATAGGACAAATTCAGCTCGTTGATGTGAGCGACGCCTCTAGGGCGAAGGAAGCGGTGCTGTCGAATAAGGATGAAATAATCAAGATTGCCAACGAGCAGGATCCCCTCCTCGTGAAGTTAGGCGGAGGGGCAAAGGATGTCGAAGCTAGGGTGCTGGAAGCTCCGACCGGACCGATGGTTGTCGTCCACTTGCTCGTGGACACGAGGGACGCCATGGGCGCTAATGTCGTCAACACGATGGCGGAGGCCGCGAGTCCTTTAATCGAGGAGGTGACTGGCGGGAAGGCGCACTTTAGAATCGTGTCGAACCTCGCGGACCGCAGGCTTGCCAGGGCCCGGGCCGTTTTCGCCAAGGAGGCTTTGGGTGGCGAGGAGGTGGTTGATGGCATCATCCGAGGCTACGAGCTAGCTGCCGCCGACCCCTACCGGTGTGCCACTCATAACAAAGGGATAATGAACGGTGTGGCCGCCGTAACCATGGCCACGGGTAACGATACTCGTGCGTTGGAATCGGGGGCACACGCCTACGCGGCCATCACGGGCAAATATCAGCCCCTGAGCACCTGGGAGAAGGACTCGAACGGGGATTTAGTCGGGAAAATCGAACTCCCAGCGGCAGTGGGGATAATTGGCGGGGCGACCGCGGTTCATCCGGTCGCCAAGGTGAGTCTCAAAATCCTCGGGGTGAAAACCGCGAGGGAGCTGGGCGAGATCATGGCAGCGGTCGGGCTGGCTCAGAACCTGGCTGCGATGAGGGCGATCGCTGTAGAAGGGATCCAACGAGGACACATGAAGCTTCACGCCAGAAACATCGCGGCCACGGCTGGCGCGAAGGGCAAGCTTATTGACAGGGTGGCGGAGCAACTGGTCAAGGAGAAGAAGATACGGGTTGACAGGGCAAAGGAGATCCTCAAGGAGCTTAAGTCAGGCTAAATTTTCTTCCTTTATAAACCCGCCTCACCCAATACCGCGGCGGGCAGATGTATACGGGGCGCGGTGCCAAGCGCTCGGTTCAAGGGGGATTACCACTTCCATCTACATCTCCCCTCGAAAATTCTTTAAGCTAAGAGCGGATTATCCCTTGGGGGCTGGACTTGAACACGAGTTTTGACGACATCGTGCAAAAAATTCTCGACAAGACAGATCTTGGCCGCGACGAGCTCATGGCCCGTATCAGAAAAAAACAAGAGGAGCTGAGCGGCTTTATCACTCCCGAAGGGGCCGCGACGATAGTGGGTCGCGAGTTCGGCATAGTGCCGGAAAGGAAGGAGCCCGAGGTCCGGAAGCTGACAATTGACGATTTGGGCCCAGGGATGTCAAATGTGGATATAATCGCGCGAGTCATTCGGGTCTACGAACCGCGGGAGTTCGAGCGCAGGGACGGCTCGCGGGGGCAGGTGGCAAATCTAATCCTCCAAGATAAGAGCGGTCAGATGCGAGGAGTTCTCTGGGACAAACAGGCGTCTCTGGTCAAGGGGGGGAAGATCCAGAAGGCTGCAGCCATACAGGTTCAAGGAGCTTACGTGAAACAGGGGCGCGACGGGAACCCCGAACTCAACCTGGGCCTGCGAGGTTCAGTCAATTTAGATCCGGACGACCCCCGCGCTAGGGAGTTGCCACCGCCCCCGGAGACCAAGGTGAAAATAGCCGATTTGAGGCCCGAGTTGAGCGATGTTGATGTGATTGCCCGCGTCGTCGCAGTCTCGGAGCCTAGGACCTTCGAACGTTCCAGCGGGTCGACAGGGAAGGTTGCGAGCGTAATGTTGGCGGACGGCAGTGGGCAGACGCGGGCCTCGCTTTGGGATGAGAAGGCCGATGTTGCCCGCGAAATAAAGTCTGGCAGCGCCATAAAGCTGGAGAACGCATACGTAAAGGAAGGCTGGCGTGGGAAGCCAGAACTCCATCTGGGCTGGCGCGGTCGAATCATCTTGGACCCAGCGGACTCAGAGGTGGCCGAGCTCCCCGAGGTTAAACAAAGATTGCTCAAGATCGAAGAAATCGAGACGGATATGCCGATGCTTGACGTAGCCGCGAGAGTGCGTCAGAAGTTTCCGCCCCAGGAATTCAAGCGCGATGACGGCACGCCGGGGAGGGTGATGAACGTGATCTTGATTGACGAGACTGGATCGGCTCGCGCCTCGTTCTGGGATGATATGGTCGATGTCGGGCAGAAGCTATCGGAGGGTGACGTAGTCCTGCTCAGGAACGCCCGCTCGCGTGAAGGTCTCGGGGGGCAGCCGGAAATCCGCGTGGGGCGGGGGACCGAAATCAGGATTAATCCAGAAGGCGTGGAAATTGGAGAGCTCAAGCCCAGCCAGATAAAGCTCGGAGAACTCGAGCCCGGGGTCAACGCCCTTGATGCCATGGGGAGGGTAACTGAAATTTCGGAGCCGAGGGAGTTTACGCGTCCCGATGGCAGTAAGGGGCGGGTAGCGTCCGCGGTGATAGCGGATCAGACGGGCTCTGCCCGGGTTTCGCTGTGGCACGACAAAGCGGACATGATCGGCGATATCAAGGTGGGCGACGTGGTGAGACTGAACAATTGCTACAGCGCAGCCGGACTTTTCGGTGAAGCCGAGATCCACGTCGGAAAACACGGGCAGCTGGAAGTGAACCCTCCGACGGACCAGGAGTTGCCACCGGCAGACGCTTTGAAAAAGGCCTCCGCGAGATTGGAGCAGGTAGAAATTGGGTCACTTGAGAAGGAGGGCACGAACGTTCGAATACGGGGAACCATATCGAGAGTCTTTCGCAGGCGCCCGATATTCGATGTCTGTCCGGAGTGCGGCAGGAGTCTCGGAAGCGTCGACTCAAGCTTGCTCTGCGAGGAGTGCGGGAAGGTGGTCACGCCCGAGCACAGAGCAGTGCTAAGTTTCGTCGTTGATGACGGGACGGGAAACATCCGCGCGGTATTATTTGGAAAAGTCGGGGAGGAGTTCTTGGGCATGGACGCGCAGAAGGTTTTTGAGATGTTCAAAGAGTCGTCCGACCTGTCGGAGCTTTATGAGCAGTTTGGGCTGGTCGGGCGCGAGGTTATCCTAACTGGGACCACCCGCCGCGACAAGTTCTTCGATCAACTTGAGATCAGAGTCAGAGGGGTACAAACCCCGGATCCAAAAGAGGAAGCCCGAACGCTGTTGGCAAAAATTAAAGCTTGACGTGATTAAGGAGTAATGGGGGACCAACTTTGGCTAAAAAAGTTGCCAAGCCTATTCAGGCCTTACCCGGAATGGGGAAGGCGACGGCGAAAAGTCTCCAGGAGGCCGGCTACGGGACAATCGAGTCCATAGCAGTGGCTACAGTCGACGAACTCCAGGAGGCGGCCGAGATAGGTGAGGCGCAGGCCAAGCGCATTATCGATGCCGCCCGAGAATCTGCCGAGATAGGGGACTTTGTAACCGCGGATAAAATCCTAGAAAAGAGGAAAGGTATAGGTTGGATTACAACGAGCAGTGAACAGCTTGATTCTCTCTTCGGAGGCGGGATAGAAACCCAGGCAATTACCGAGGTCTTTGGGGAGTTCGGCTCGGGTAAGACCCAGCTCGCCCACCAGCTCAGTGTCAACGTGCAGATGCCGGAGGAGAAGGGCGGACTCGGGGGAAAGGCAATCTACATAGACACTGAGAACACGTTCAGGCCACGTCGAATCCTGAGTATGGCTGAGGGTCGCGGCCTCGACCCAAGCGAGACCCTCCGCAACGTGCTCGTCGCGAGGGCAATCAGCACCGACCGGCAGCTGCTGATAGCGGAGAAGGCGCAGGAAATCATCAAGGGGGAGAACGTTCGCCTCCTGGTGAT
>CAZKSL010000085.1:0-4077 GCA_964555495.1 Hadarchaeota archaeon (SeqCode) | reverse complement strand
CGCGGCCCCTATCGCGCGCGGCTCATCGATTTTCGGACAAATCTTTATAGGAAAGACGGTATAAGCAAACTTTTTCCATCTAGAAGAATAAAGCCCGGAAAACGTCTTGATTGCCTTATAAAGCTTTATTCTGGCCGCGATTACTTTACGACGTTAAATAAAGTTTTAATCCGTTGACATCAAGCTTGATATATGCTTAGAAAATCACCTCTCCTCGCTCTCTTTGTAATTGCTGCCCTCATCGGTAGCACTGGCCCCGCTGCCCTCGCCCAAGATAACGTGGCTACCGTCCATGGAACCGTCTATGATTTATGGACCTTCACGCCCCTGGAGAACGTCGTGGTCAAAGCATATTCTGATTCCACGCTTCGGCAACAGATCGTTGCGACAGACGGCACTTATTCGCTGTCCCTCCCTCCGGGCAACTATACCGTTAAGGCCGAGTACTACAGCGGCTCCGTCGTAGTGTACGATGCCGAAGAAAACATCACGCTGCAGGAAAATGATAATCTCACCCTAGACCTGATAATGTTCCCGACCTTTGAGGAAAACGAACTTCCGGAAAATTACGACATCCTGCCCGAAGAGGAGGAAGGAGCGGGGATTGGGGCTGAGCTTCCCTGGTTGGTCCTAGTAGTAGTTGTGATAATCGTGGTTGTTGGGGTAATTATTTTCTACAATCGGAAAATTTTGGGGTTGATGAGGGAAGCTGAGGAAGAAACCACGCCCCCTGCCCCCGTGAGAGTTGTTGGGCTTCCTGAGGACCTTAATGAAGTGCTGGACGTGATAAAAGAAAGCGGTGGGAGGATTAACCAGGTGAAATTACGGAGGAAGTTGCCCTACTCCGAGGCTAAAGTCAGTCTGATGATTACCGACCTTGAGGATCGCGGCCTAGTTCGCAAGATAAAGAAGGGCAGGGGAAACATCGTCGTGCTCAAAGAATAACGCCACCGTGACGCTTGATGAATACTACCCCTGCTCACCCTCGAGATAATCCCTTACCATCTTCAGTGCGCAAAAATCTGAGCACATGCTGCAGGTCTGGGGGTCGAGCTCCGCTGGCCTATCCCTCCTCAAGCGCTCCGCCTTCTCTGGGTCGACCGCCAGCTTGAACTGCTCACCCCAATTGAACTCCCGCCGGGCCCTCGCCATCCTGTCGTCGAGTTCTGTGCCGATGCCCCTCGCGACGTCCGCAGCGTGTGCAGCTATCCGCGACGCTATCACCCCCTCCTTCACGTCCTCGAGGTTCGGGAGGCAGAGGTGCTCGGATGGAGTAACGTAACATAGATAGTCCGCTCCAGCGCGGGCCGCGAGCGCCCCCCCGATGGCGCCGACCAGATGATCATAGCCTGGGGCGATGTCAGTGACGAGTGGGCCGAGCACGTAAAACGGCGCCCCCTTACAGATGGCCTTCTCGAGCTTCACGTTCGCCTCGATGTGGTCCAGCGGAAGGTGACCGGGGCCCTCGACCATCGCCTGCACGTCCCTAGCGCGAGCTCGCTCGACCAGCTCCCCGAGAGTCAGAAGCTCCTGGAACTGAGCGCGGTCGGAGGCGTCCGCCAAGCACCCGGGGCGCATCCCGTCGCCCAAGCTGAGCGTCAGGTCATATTCATGTGCAAGATCTATGAGATGATCGAAATCCTCGTAAAGGGGGTTCTCCCTTCCATGGTGGAGGATCCACGCCGCCAAGAAAGACCCACCGCGGCTGACGACATCCAACAGCCGACGTCGCTCCCGCAGGGCATCAACCGCGGCTTTGGTAACACCGCAGTGAACCGTGACAAAGTCGACCCCATCCTCCGCGTGCTTTCGGACGGCGTTGAAGATATCGTCAGAGGTCATGTCCACGACGTTGCCCCTCTTTGTGGCTCCAATGCCTGCCTGGTAGATCGGAACCGTCCCGATGGGAACGTCAATTGCGTCGATGATGCGCTTCCTGACCTCGTCAATGTCCCCACCGATGCTCAAATCCATGACGGTGTCGGCCCGTATTTCACTGCAACTTTGGCCTTCTCCACTTCCGCCTCAATATCAGCATAATCGGGCGAGGTCCCCACATTGGCGTTGATCTTGGTCCTGAGTCCACCACCGATACCCCTAACCTCGACATTTTCGCGCCTGACGTTTCGGGGGATTACCAGCCTCCCAGCGGCCAGCTCGCGCATTACGCGTTTAACTGGTACGCCCTCTGCCCGAGCGACCGACTTCATCTCCCCGGTCGCGTTGCCTCGCTTGGCTTCGGTCATCTGCATGAATACCGCCTCGTACAAATTTGGGCTCTAATTGAAAAAGCTTTCAAGGCCAGAAACACATAAACATATTGGAGGTGGTTAAAACGGCTGGCCAAGTCGTTAAAAAAGACGGCAAAACTGAGCCGTTTCAGCGCCAGAAGATTGTGAACTCTTGTACGGCGGTTGGTGCCCCCGCTGACCTGGCTGCAAGTATCGCTGACGAGATCGAGAAATCGGCACGGGACCAAATGCCCACGAGCGAGATAAGGGCAAAGGTCCTCGAGAGACTCGGAGAGGCCAAGCGGGAGTGGGTAGACGCCTGGCAAGAGTACGAGAAGACGAAAGGGGAGGGGTAACCCTTCCTTTTTAATTATTTAAAAACCTCGGAGGCACAGTAAGAGGGGTGATGAGGTGACCGACCGAGGCACTCTAATTGGCAGATTTCAGCCTCCGCACCTGGGCCACGTCGAAATCGTGAAACAAATCCTCGAGGAGGTAAATGAGCTCATAGTAATCATCGGGAGCGCCCAGCTGAGCCATACCCTAGAAAACCCCTTCACGGCGGGTGAGCGCGTGATGATGCTGAACAAAGCGCTGGCCGAGGCCGGGGTTGACCTCACTCGAGTCTACTTCATCCCAATCCCCGACGTCAACAACAACGCGCTATGGGTATCGCACGTGCTTTCTTATTCCCCGCCCTTCACGACCGTCTACTCGGGGAATGCCCTGGTGAAGCGGCTGTTCAAGGAGAGGGGGTTCGAGGTCAAGACCCCGCCGCTGTTCAAGCGGAAGGAGTACCAGGGCACAGAGATTCGGAGGCGGATGGTCGAGGACCGGGACTGGCGGAACCTGGTACCCAAGTCGGTGCTCGAGGTCATGGATGAGATCAAGGCGACCGAGCGGTTGAAGGATCTCTCAAGGAAGGATTATCACCTGCTGAAATAATCCCCTGAGACAAATCTAGAACTTGAAGAGATACTCCTTAATTCTTAATTTTCCATTCTCGACTTTGACTCCCTCTTCACCCAACAACTTTTCCTTCCGCTCTCTGCCCAAGCTGTAGCCCCCCACCCGGCCATCCGATCTTACGACGCGGTGGCAGGGCACCACGCCCGGGCGAGGGTTTTTCGCTAGCGCGTTGCCAACGGCCCTCCACGCGCGAGGCCTGCCCAGAGCGCGGGCGAGTTCCTTGTACGTTGCTACCCTGCCCCTCGGGACCTTCGAGACCAGCTTAAGTGCGCTCTCCTGAAACTCCGTCATGTGACCAAACAAATTATGAATTCCAACGTGCCTATTGAAAGTTGGCTTTCGGTGGATGCCGTGATGGAGATAGATGGCTCGATGGGCGAGGGGGGCGGTGCCGTCCTGCGCACGGCCTTGGCACTTAGCGCGGTAAGTGGACGAGAGATCCTGATTCGCAACATCCGCGCCGGGAGGCCCAGACCTGGACTGGCCCCTCAGCACCTCAGGGGTGCCGAGGCACTAGCGAAGCTCACCGATGCCGAGCTCGCGGGTGCAGAGCTCCGCTCCCAGGAGCTCAGATTTAAGCCGCGCGAGGTCAGGGGCGGGCGCTACCGCGTCGATATCGGCACGGCGGGAAGCACTACTCTCATCCTACAGGCCCTGATGCCAGCTGCCGCGTTCGCCGACGGGCCAGTCGATATCGAGATCACCGGGGGGACTGACAATCCTTTCGCGATACCCATCGATTTCTTGGAAAACGTTACTTTGCCGACCCTGCGGAGAATGGGCTACCGCGGCGAGGTCGAGCGCGTCCGAAGGGGACACTATCCCCGAGGGGGCGGGCTCATACATGCGCGAATTCAACCAGTCGAGAGGTTAAAGG
>CAZKSL010000084.1:0-4093 GCA_964555495.1 Hadarchaeota archaeon (SeqCode) | reverse complement strand
GGTGAAACCTGGGGAAATCCGTAAGAATGTCGAGCGAAACCCCATCAGATGCGCCGACCTGAAAGTGGCTAAGCAAATGGAGGAGCGCGTGCTCGAGGCCAAGCGCGAGGGTGACAGCACTGGTGGCATTGTAGAGATCCAAGCGCTCAACGTTTCGCCCGGCCTCGGGGAGCCGGTCTTCGAGAAGCTCGACGCCGAGATCGCGCGAGCACTGATTTCAATCGGGTCTGTTAAAGGCGTTGAGATAGGCGTCGGCTTTGGAGCATCGAAGCTCCGCGGCTCTGAAATGAACGACCAGCTGAGGCTAAAGCGAGGTAAAATCGTGGGTGAGACCAACCGTGCCGGTGGCGTGCTTGGGGGAATCAGCACGGGGATGCCCCTCGTGGCGCGGATAGCCGTCAAGCCTACTCCATCAATATCCAAGCCGCAACGGACAGTGGACCTCAAGCGCAGGAAAGAAGCCGAGCTAACGCTCAAGGGTCGCTTCGACCCCAACATCTGCCCGCGCATCGTTCCAGTCGCCGAGGCGATGGTGGCCCTAGTGCTGGCTGATCATTTGCTCCGCGCTGGAAAAATCAACCCTAACCAATTTGGGGAAAGTAAATGAAGGGCGTCGCTTCCGCCCCGGGCTCAGCCACGGTCGTCAATGCCATCGCTACTGGGAGGGGGGCTGCCTTCGCCGTGGATCTCAGAGTCCGCGCCGAGGTCGAGTTGACCGAGGAGCCCGGAAAAATCGTTGGACGTGTCGGTAAAACCTCCGAGAGCCCGAAACTCATCGAGACATGCGTTCGAAAGACCCTCCAGAAATTCAAACTGGAGAAAAAACACGGCGCCCGAGTGAAAACGACCTCAGATATACCAATTGCAGTTGGCCTATCGAGCAGCAGCGCGGCAGCCAACGCGACCACTCTGGCAACTCTGGCGGCGCTCGATAAGAAGCTGAAGTCGGAGGCCGTCATCAACTTAGGCGTTGACGCTGCCTTCGAGGCCGGGACTACTGTGACGGGTGCATTTGACGACGCCGCGGCCTCCTATCTAGGAGGGGGCGTCATTACCGATAACCGGAAGAGGAGGGTGCTGAAGCGCTTCAAGGTTGATCCCAAGCTACGGGTGCTCATTTACCTGCCGCCGGGACGAAGCTACACCAGCGAGATCGACGTGAAGCGGACAAAGCTCATTGCCGAATTCATTGAAATCGTGCACGAGCGTGCACTTAACGGAAACATTTTCGGGGGATTGACGCTCAACGGACTACTTTACTCCTCTGCCCTAGGTTACGATCTCGGCCCGGCACTCGAGGCCCTAGAGCTGGGTGCGCTTGCCGCTGGCCTAACTGGCACCGGCCCTGCAGTAGTGGGAATATGCAAACCTCAAAATACTAAGAAGATAAAAAACGCGTGGAGCAAGGGGTCCGGCAAAGTAATTGAAACAAGGACCTCTCCAGAGGGAGCGAGGGTGGAAGGATGAAAAAAGGGGAGAAGCTGGAGAACCTCCGCAAAAAAATCGACCGAATTGACGGGAAGTTAATCGATCTCCTCGCCCAGCGCTTGGAACTCGCGGGGGATATTGCCAAACTCAAGAAGCGAGCGGGTAAGGGGCCCCACGACGAGGTCCGAGAACAGGAGATAATCGAGCGAGCGCGAAAACGAGCGAGGAAAGGGGGCCTTGAACCCGAATTCGTCGAAAGCCTCCTGAGACTCACCATGGCCCAAATGGCGGGGATCGAGCGCGAGCAAATGGAAGAGGCTGGGATGTGGGCCGAAGTTCAAACGGCCTTCGTGGGGCACCCGGCACAGCTGAGCGTTGCGCGCATCCTGCTACGCTACGGCCTGCGGGTGCGGGAGAAAGGAGAGATAGCGTGCGGCGACATACGAATTCCCGCTGTTCAAATCGCCAAGGAGGCTGGAGTAGACCGCCGCGTGGTCGACGCCACAGCCAAGACCGTGCTCAAGAACAAGAAGCTCGGGAGTATTTTCTCAAATCTTCAACCAGTCTGCTACCTCAAGGGGGTCGCGCAGCAGTTGAAGCTCGGCGTTATAGAGATATTGCCCACGGACGCCACCCAGCCAGGAATCATAAGTGAGGTGAGCAACACTATTTCAAAGTTCGGGGTGAGCATCCGGCAATCCATCGCCGACGACCCCTACTTCGTCGCCCAACCGAAGCTTACGATAATCACCGATAAGCCCGTCGCCGGGAAGGTAATCGAGGCCCTCCGGAAGTTGCCGACCGTTCGATCTGTAATCGTGTACTGAAATTCCGGCCTTTCTACCTCCTGACCCCATATTGTACATTTTTGTGCAAGAAAGCTTTAAATAATACAAAATTAGAACTGCTATAAACCCTCCTTGAGGGGGGAATCAAGTGAAACTAGAACTCGGAATCGAAGATGTGAAAAAGCTCGCGGATGAGCTGGGAAGACCGTGCCTGATTCCGCTAGTGGCCACGCTCAAAGGCTGCGGCAACCCTACCAAGACCTATCTAAATCTCAGGCGCCGTTATCGCCCCTCTTACCTGCTTGAATCAGCCGAGGGGCCTAGGGAGGCCTCGCGGTACTCGACCGTGGGGTGCCGCCCGCTACTCCACCTAGCAGTTCGGGACGGGAGGCCTAAAATCGAGGGAGTTCCTGAACTCTCGGAACTCTCGCGCAAGAACATCAAAAGGGCTGGGAAGAGGGCCGATGCCCTGGAGGTGATGCGAAAGGCTATGTTCATCGGCGATATGCAAGTCCCGTCTCTGGAGCTACCGCGCTACGTGCTTGGAGTAACTGGATACGTGAGCTATGATTTCGTTCGCTCGAGCGTGAAACTGGGCTCCCAAACCGACGACGATCTTAACCACCCAGATCTGGAGTTCATATTGCCGGGGCTGTTAATCGTCTTTGACCATATGAAGAATATCACCCAGTACTGTTCGCTTATACTCTTGAGAGATGGAGGTGATGTCGGCGACAGCTATGCAAGTGCGCTATCAAATCTAGAGAAACTCGTGAGGACGAAGCCAGCTCTCGGAGCCGAAAAAGAGGGGAAGATATCAGTCGGAGCAAATATGCGGAAGAGTGACTTCGAGAGAGGTGTCAAGATAACTAAAAAATACATCCGCGCTGGCGATGTCATCCAAGCTGTCCTCTCTCGGCGGATCGAACTAAGGCCGGCTCCCCTACTAAATCCGTTTTACGAGAACCTTAGGCGCATCAACCCCTCACCCTACATGTTCTTCCTAGATTTTCCCAAACGGAGTGTGGTTGGATCCAGTCCCGAGGCCCTCGTCAGGGTCAGCGGAGGAGAGGTCATGACCAGACCAATCGCAGGCACCAGACGGCGTGGCAAAGGCAAGAAGGACGACGTGGCGATGGAGCGAGAGTTGCTGGGGGACGAAAAGGAGCGGGCTGAGCACGTTATGTTAGTGGACTTGGGGCGGAACGACATCGGGCGGGTCTCGGACTTCGGATCCGTCAAGGTGCCAGAGTTCATGGAGGTAGAGAAGTACGGCCATGTTCAGCACCTCGTGAGCACGGTGACCGGTCGCCTGCGAGAGGGCCAAGATGCATTCGATGCCCTCCGGGCAGTTTTTCCCGCAGGGACCGTGACGGGAGCGCCGAAGGTTAGGGCCATGGAAATTATCGAGGAACTAGAGCCGACGCGGCGAGGAATCTACGCGGGGGCAGTCGGATCTTTCAGCTACACGGGGGAGGCCGACCTCGCAATAACCATTCGAACCCTAGTGGCCGAACGCGGACGAGGCTACATTCAAGTCGGCGCCGGGGTGGTCGCAGACTCCGTCCCGTGGAAGGAACACTACGAGACTGAGAATAAGGCGCGGTCGTTGCTCCGCGCGGCGGGGGTATGAAAATGAGGGTAGTTGTAATCGACAACTACGATAGCTTTGTCTACAACCTAGTGCAGTACATCGGCGAGCTAGGGGCGGAACCGGTCGTCTTTCGAAACGACTCCAAGTTGCGACGAATAAAGAATTCAAAGCCCGACAAACTCGTAATCTCACCGGGGCCGAAAACCCCAAAAGACGCTGGCGTCGCGGTCGATGTCGTGAAAAAACTCAGCAAGGATATCCCAACCTTGGGTGTCTGCCTAGG
>CAZKSL010000083.1:0-4150 GCA_964555495.1 Hadarchaeota archaeon (SeqCode) | reverse complement strand
GTCTCGAGTAACTCTACGGCGTGGCAGAGTCTGAAGGCCGCAGCCTGGGCGACTAGGGCAGTGAAAAATCGACCGGGCGGGCTGCCCCCGTGCTCCCGCATCGCTTCCCGTATATCCTTCTGGACCTGGAGTAGCCCGTGCTTACCAACCTTCTGAATCGAGCGTAGGAAGCCGCATCTCTTCAGTTCATTGAGTTGCTCCTTAAGCTTCCTCTCAAGAACCATCTTGATCTCGGCAACTGGCTCTGGGAGCTTTAGCCTCCTCCACTCAATCTCCACCGGCTGTATGTAAGGCGCGACATCGGAATCCCTCTCCGTCCGGGTCTCGACGCGTTGGATGAAGAGGTTCCCCTTCACCTCCTCGATTTTCTCGACTCCTCCGCCAGGCGAGGCAGTGAGCCCTAAAATCAGCGAATCCTTGGCGGCGGCTATGTAGCGCTCGGCTATGAATCCATAGGGGTAGTTGCCCACCGCGCGGTGCGCCTCGTCGAATACCACGAGGGAGAAATACTTCAGCGAGAGTCTCCCTGTCATGATATCGCGCTCCACAACTTGTGGTGTGGCGAACGCCAATTGGGTCCTCTCCCAGATCTCCGCGCGCTGGGAGGGGGGCACCCGCCCGGTGAGCACCTGAAAGGAATCGCTGGGCAGGTCCAACATCCGTTCAAACGTTCGCCTGTGTTGAAGCGTTAGGGGGCGCGTTGGCGCGACCACCAGAACTCTTGACTTGGGGAACCTCGACAACCTGTGCGCAGCAAGCATCACCGCTATCTGAGTCTTGCCCAAGCCAGTCGGGAGCACGACCAAGGTGTTCTCTCGCGTGGCCACGTCGAAGATGATCTGCTGGTAGAGCCGCGCCTCTATCGACCGGGGTTTTACGAGTGGATGCTGCACGTGGGACAAGTCAATCACTATTGGAATTGCGAAAAGTATCAAATAAAGGTAGGACGGAGGAGGGGCTAGACGGTCAGAGTGTAGACCATGATCCAGAAGACCAGCCAAATAAGGAAGTATGGCAAAAAGCCGAGCTTGACGAGCTCCCAGGTACTACTGCCATCGGGCAAGGGATTCTCAACCAGATCAAACACCCGGGGGACCAGCCTGCAAGAAACGTAGAAAAGGAGGATTGCGACAAGGAGGGCCTCCCAAGCGCCGGGCAAGAAAGCCGAAAGAGCTCCGACCCCTATCCCGAAAGCTGTATAGTAAAGGGTGACCTTGTTCTTGATTTTCATTCCGACACCAGGTGCAACTCATGAATTTTTTTACGTCTAATTTGGACACTATGGTCTTCGTGGGTGAGCCTAAAAACGCTATCGGTGCCCGTGCCGAGAAGATTTACGAGATTGACACAGAACCGTCGGGGACTCAACTTCTCTCGGCTTTTTATTTCTTCGCCTTCTTTCCCTTCTGCCACTTTCCAAGAGCATTGACGAGACCTGCCACCTCGCCGGTTCTGCCCCCAATCTGCGAGGGGGTGACCACTACCAAGTTCCCTTCCCTTGCGATTTCGACCAGCGTCTGCAGCTCCCTCAGTCTCAGCCCAGCCGTTTTCTCCTCGTAAAGCGCTGCCGCCTCAGCCATCCGCTTGGAGGCTTGGTACTCGCCCTCCGCTATGATTATCCTTGACCTTCGCTCGCGCTCGGCCTCGGCCTGCTTGGCGATGGCCCTGACCATCTCATCGGGGAGCATTACGTCTCGGATGGTAACATTTGTCACCTTCAGCCCCCAGGGGTCGGTGGCCTCGTCCAAAATTTTCCTAATTCTCTCGCTGAGTTCCTCGCGCTTGGTCAACAGGTCGTCGAGTTCTATCTGTCCGAGCACATCCCTGAGTGTGGTCTGGGCCAACCTGCTCGTGGCCCGATAATACTGTTCGACTCTCAGAATCGCGTACTCTGGGTTGAGCACCCGCATGTAGACTACCGCGTCGACATCCGTGCTGACGTTGTCCTTAGTTATGACCTTCTGCTTTGGCACATCTAAGTCCATGAGCCGAAGATCGACCTTGGCCAACTTATCGACGAATGGGATTATCAGAAAAATTCCCGGCCCCTTGACTCCAATGAACCTGCCGAGGCGGAACTGAACTGCCCGCTCGTACTCGCGCAAGATCTTTATCGCAAACGCGAGGTACACGACCACGAAAAATATTACAAAAGCAATAAGTCCAAGAAGCCATGTCTGCATGTCCAGCCTCCTAGGGAGCTTTCTCAGGAAGAATATTTAAAGATGCTCATCTTGAGGTGGAGCCTCGGGCGGGAGTCGAACCCGCGACCTCGTCCTTACCAAGGACGCGCTCTAGCCAACTGAGCTACCGAGGCTCACTTGAGACTTGTCAGGAGAGATTAAAAATTTGGCAGTATTTATTATTCTGCTCGTAAATGGGTGTGTGGTAGGATGAAAATAGGAATCATAGGCTGTGGCAACCTCGGAAGCTCGCTGCTAAGGGGGCTCCTGAAGGCCGGAGCGGTGAAGGCCAACGAAATCATCGCAGCAGACATCGATGGGGAGAAGCTGGAGCCGCTGCGGAAGCTCGGCGTCAAGACCACAAGCGACAACAAAAAGGCCGCGGATGCCGACGTGATCCTCATCGCCGTCAAGCCGGGCCTGGTAGGCGAAGCCCTAGACGAATTGAAGCTCCCCAACGACAAGCTACTCATTTCACTGGCCGCTGGAGTCACGATCAAATCGCTCGAGGGGCACACGGACGCCCGCGTGGTTCGGGTGATGCCAAATATCTGTGGCTTGGTCGCGGAGATGGCCTCCTGCTACTCCTTGGGCACGGGGGCCTCGAAGAGCGACGAAGAAGTCGTAAACCAACTGCTGGGCAGCCTTGGCGTGACCTTCAATGTCGAGGAGGGGCTCATGGACGCCGTGACCGGGCTGAGTGGGAGCGGCCCCGCGTACTTCTACATGTTCATCAAAGCCCTGAAGGAGGAAGGAGTCAGGCTCGGCCTGCCCGAGGATGTCGCGCTCAAGCTGGCCGCCCAGACCGCGAAGGGTGCCGGTGAGATGGCGCTGAGCTCTGAGAAGGGTCTAGACGAGCTGACGGACATGGTCCGCTCACCAAAGGGTACCACGATAGAGGGGCTCAAGGTCCTGGAGAATGAAAAGGTCGCCGAGGCGCTGAAGAAGGCTATGCGGGCAGCGGTCGAAAGATCCAGAGAACTCTCACAGTAGCCCTACTCCATCTTCTCAAGGCGCTTCTTGATCTCGGGCGGCAACTCCTTCGCTCGCTCGTAGGCTTGGTTCAACTCGTCGGCTGCCAGCTTCACCACTGCATCGGGCGGCGTGGTGACCTCCCTGCGCTCGGTCCTGTCCTTCTTGTACGTCACTTCCTCAAATCTAACCGTGTGGATGTCCCAACGGTAGTCGCCGATGAGGACCACCGCGACGTAGATTTTTTCGGAGCCGGGATCCTCGAAGTGCTTCTCGGCCACCATCAGTGAGTATGAGACAAACCAATCGAAATCCTTCTCCAGAGCTTTCAGAAACTCCGGCGCGTTGACGCTCTTACCGATTACCTCCATCTCCATCTCGCTCCCGGGAGGGGTTTGGTGGGCTGAAATTTAAGACTATGGCGCGGCCTACCCCTTCAACGCTGAAGAAATCTTTTTCGCTGAAATCGGGCCCTCCCTAATGACCTCTGGAATGGTGACAGTAGCGTCCACGACCGTTGAGGGGGTACAAAAACGGCACTTGCCGGAATCGAGAGCCACGTCTACTTTGTCCCCGAGCTGCTCGATGGCCGCCCTCGCTGTCGGCGGCGCAGGCTCCCCAGACAAGTTTGCCGAGGTAGATGTAATTGGACCACCGACCAGCTCTATCAGCTTAAGGGTCACGCGATGATCTGGAATTCGTATTCCGACTTTCCCGGTCCCGGCCGACACTAGCTTTGACACCGCGGGTTTTGCTTTGACAATAACAGTTAGGGGGCCAGGCAGAAATTTTTCAAAAAGAGGCTCAGCTGTTGGGGCCACGACGCCTGCCGTTTGCGCCATCTCAAGCGAACTCACGGCTACAGAGATGGGGTCCTCGAGCGGTCTGGCCTTGGCCTCGAAAACCCTGGCTACCGCATCGTCAGAGAGAGCATCGGCGCCCAAGCCGTAGACGGTCTCAGTCGGATACACCACCAGTTTACCGCCCCTTAGCGC
>CAZKSL010000082.1:0-4266 GCA_964555495.1 Hadarchaeota archaeon (SeqCode) | reverse complement strand
CTCCTGAAGGACCCATTCTTGGTCGGGGGGAGCCACCTCACGCTCTCCTATGGGGCGCCAGTAATTTTGGTCGGGGCAGTGGTATGCCCGCTCCTAGGGGCCTACACCGTGGCAGTTTTGCTGGCTGCGGCCGTGCCAGTGCTTTGGTACTTCTCAGGTAAGATGTTCTCGCGTCTAGCCAGCGCGGATGTTGCCAGACTCGCCACCGTAGTAGTTCTCCTGAACCCCCTCACCGTGTACTACTTCCTGACGGCGAAACTGCCATTTATCTGGGCGATGTGTTTTGGGGTGGCATCGGTCTACTTCTACTTGGAGAAGCGAAACCTGCTCGCCATGTCGCTGGGAGGGTTGGCAGTGATTACCCACCCGCTATCGATATTCCTGTTCGCCGCGCTCCTTCTGATGGGGCAAAATTTCAGGCAATGGATCAAATATTATTTTGTCGCGGCTGGAATCTTCGCTGTGCAGCTCGCATTCATATTTAAATTTAACCCGATTGGTGGGGTTTCGACATTTTCTATCGTGAATATACTCATCCTAGCGTTCGCCTTGCTCGCTGTTTTCTGGGTGAAGAAGGAGACCCGCATTCTCAGCGCTGCTGCTTTGGCGTTTCTGGCTTGCTGGTGCATTGGGGGACTCTTCGGCTTATCGATGCCGAGCGCGTACTTCGATAGACTCGGATTTCTAGTCCTACTATTGCTCGCGCCGCTCTTGATCGTAAAATTGGGAGGCATCTCCCTCAGAAAACCTCTCCTAGCGGTGCCAGTGTTTCTAGTGCTAACCGCTGGCGTGGGCTACGCGCGCGTGACTATTGAAACAGACAACCCGGCGACCTACCGCGAGATGCCAGAGGGGCTGGTGACAACACTGCAACAGGGATATGTCCACTACGCCTGCGACGGATCGGCCCTTTACGAGCTACCCAAACTTGGTATAAGACTCTCCAACGAGGGACGACACGTTTCCGAGCCAGCACCGGAGAATGCGGGAGTCTACGCCGCGCAGATAGAGGCGGAGAACGCCTCGTACATCCTCGTCTACAGGATCTCCTCCGTGGAAAACGCGATCCAAGAACTGGGGTATCCGTTGATTTACTCCGAGGACAACGTCAAAATATACCAGACGCATTTGGCGCCTGAAAATCTCTCTTAGAAATCAGCGGGCCCGGCGGGATTCGAACCCGCGACCTACGGCTTAGGAGGCCGTCGCTCTATCCAAGCTGAGCTACGAGCCCATTTAGACCTGCGTGCTCGGAATTAATAGTTGCTACAGTCAGAAGAGGGAGACCCTGACCGCGACTCCCTGATTCACGAGATTCTTCAGCTGCTTGGCGATCTTGCTACCCTTCTTGACTTGGATGTCTCCCCCTCGTCCTGCCGTAGTCTCAAAGAGAAAACTATCCCCTGCGTAGACCTCGGCCTTTTTTCCGCCGTGCTCCTTCCCAAGATCGATCACCAGATGCTTCCGGCCTTCACGCACCTCAACCTCAAAAGTCTCAGCGGGTGCGGGACCTTCGAGCGCCTGAACGTCTATTCTCGCACCAAGCTTGCGCTGGATGCTCTCGATTCTTTGACCACCACGACCTATGAGCCTCGGGATTAAATCGGGCGGCACCCTTACCACCGCATCGCGCTCGGAGAACATCTCCACCTCCACATCGGACCTGATTTGGCGCTTGATCTCGCGGGCAATATCCTCGGCTTTCCTGCGCTCAGCGGCCGTTGCCTTCCGCTCCCTGACCGGCATCACGACTACCTGCTCGCCGAATGAATAGATTTGGTAGCGCGGGGTACCCGTCTCGAAGTCGCACACCTCAACCATCGGGCGGGCGAGATCCGGGCTTGCCATCCCGTGCGGTATCCCGACTGTTGGCCTGAGCTCGTAGACCTCGCGGATTTCGCCCTCCTTGATGAATATCACGGTGTCGACCACCATTGGAATCATCCCGAGCTCGACCCGGCCAATTAGTCTTTGGACCGCGTCGATTGCGCGCGTCGAGTGAACGACCCCCACCATCCCAACTCCAGCGAAGCGCATATCCACGAATATCTCGAAATCGTCGGTCTTTCGAAGCTCATCGTAGATGGTGTAGTCGGGGCGCACCAGCAGGAGCAAATCTGCGGTGTTCCGCATCTCGCCCTCGAGACGCGTGTATTGGGTTACCTCGTCGCTGACCTGGAGGTCCCGGGGGGACTCCATTGTTTTCACAACTTTCTCCTGCCTTTGGTAGAACTCGGCAAGAGCCTGCGCGAACGTCGACTTTCCGGCCCCGGGGGGCCCAGCCACGAGCACCCCCTCGGCGCGCTCGCTCAGACGTTGTTTCAGCCTATCCGAGAGTTTGTAATCCTCGAACCCCACCTCGACAATCGGGCGGACCGCGGTGATCTCGAACCCGTCGCTGAACGGAGGGCGGGCGATGGCAATGCGATACTCCTTGAACTGCACCATAGTCGCGCCCCCGCGCTCCATCTCGATGAAACCGTCCGGATCCTGGCGCGCGAGTTCCACTATCTGACGGCTCATCTCGCGAAGCTGCTCCTCGCTGAGTGGGTTCTCGTCCAGAATTTTTATTTTGAATTTTCCAGGGCGCCCAACCTTGGCCATCGGGCGAACTCGGGCCTTCAGGTGCACCGACATGGTCTCCGGGCCGAAGTACTTCATCAATTGCGGGTGCTCCTTAATGTGCAGGGGCTTGAGATGCATCACCTCTAGGCCCTCAACCCGCGCCACGCTCGCCATTACCGGGTCGCTGGTAATTAGGACCGCTCCACGCTCCCGCGCTTGTTCCCGTATCGTTGCGCGAAGCGCCTCGTCGCCATCCTGCTCGGCTGTCAGGTGGGGGCCAACAAACGAAAGCTTGACTTTTCCCCGATCAGCGAGAGAACGCAGCCGTCCAAGCTCCTCCAGCCCGCCAAACCCAGAGTCCCTTTCCAGGCTGGCCCGGCGCTCTAGCTCGACAACTATCGCGTTGGGCACGACCACCTCGTTGCCCCCTAGGTTGCCCCTCTCAATTAGGGGGGTGACGCGCCCGTTGACCAAGACACTCAGATCTGGCACGTAGATGCGGGTCATGAGTATCGGGTTAACTGAAAGTCCCGGAGATAATAAACTTGCCCCGAACTGATACGATAGTTTTATAAAGCTATCGCTAAAATCTGTAGGTGCAATCTGGAACGGTGATTCAAGTGGGAGCTTCAAGAGGACTCGGAGGGATTCTCTGTGTCGTCGCTGTTGTAGTGGCGGCCCTTCACATTTGGTTCGGCTACATCGAAGGCTCGTGGGGGCCCGGAGCGCTGGCATTCGCGCTACCGGTCACCATTGGACTCTTGGTAGTCTGCGGCCTCGGCTTTTGGCTCGGCTGGATTATGGCCACGACTAAGCCAATGGTGCCAACCCCTGCTCCGGCACCGGCGGAGGAGGCACCAAAATCTGGCGGAGAGGTGCCGACCGAGGAAATCGAAGTAGAAGCGAAACCAAAGAAGTCAGAGAAGACGAAATAACCGCCCGTTTCTCCACGTGCTCATTCTTTTAAGGCAGGCGCCCATCTAAAACTTACTAGGTGTCAGTTTGAACTTCAGGCGCTGGGCAGTCGTAGGTTTTTTAGCCGTTCTTATGGTATTTGCTGTCTCGGTCTTGCTCATCCCGGGACAAGAATATGACACCCTCACAACATCGGATAGCGGATTCTTCTACGGCGTCGCGCGCGAGATCGATGCAAACGACGGTATGGTGGATAAATACTCTCTCTCTCATGCTCCCACAGGCCTTGAAGTTGATCCAAGTGATCAAGGGCAGCCACTGTTCTTGGTACTGTTGTACAGAGGAGTGAACGCAGTTAACCCCAGTACGGGTATGGAGGATGTGGCCCGTTATTACTCGCCTCTTTTGTTCGCCCTCACTCTTATCCCGATCTTCCTCATAGGGCGTGAATTTGCTGGAACTTGGGGTGGTTGTGCATCCGCATTCTTCATGAGCACTATGGGTTCGAGCATTTACTGGGCAAAGGTGGGGGCCTTTGACCGGGAGATAACCCAACTATTCCTCGGTGCTTGGACTATCTTCCTCGTTATCCGGACCTTTAAGGCAAGGGGCTGGGAGTCATTAAAATTTGGTATTTTGACTGGCTTGGTCTACGGACTCTTCGGACTCACTTGGGGGTCAGGATTCCTTTACTTGGCGCCTATTGTGGTTGGCGGACTGATCCTGGCTGTGCTCTTCAATTTTATCGGGAGGTTATTTGATGGTTCTAAAGGCTCAATCGAAGGT
>CAZKSL010000081.1:0-4276 GCA_964555495.1 Hadarchaeota archaeon (SeqCode) | reverse complement strand
CCAGCATCCTGCGTACTCGTTCAGACAACATTCACAAGACCTCCAAGCACCTCACGTTTTTCCCTCGAAGAGTTTGTCCTTCGAGGCGTACTTTTTCCAGACGTAATTCCGTTCGAACGTCAACTCACTCGCCACCTCGAGCTCTTCCAGCACCGCTTGGGCCTCGTCCAAGGTTTTGGTGGGTACCAGTCGCTTGGCGACCTTGCTTATTCGCTCAAAGACCACGCGTGGATCAAAGTAAAAGGTCATCGCGGACATTGGCGTGAGAAGGACCTTGCGATAGCCGCCGCGGATTTTTATCTCCCCAGTCCTCCCGCGTGCCGCGTCTACTGCCAGCGCGCTCGACTCCGTCTTGGTCTTGGGGATAATCCTATCGAGCACTTCTAGGTCATCGGGTGCCAGACCTCTGGCGCCCAGAAAACCTCCACAGCTGGCGACCTTTGCGACCTTCTGGTTGAACTGATCCAGGTTAAGCTCCCCATCGGTGCAACATCCGAGCACGCCCAAGACTGCTGGCACATCGAGGTTCACCATTACTGCCAGGGACATGCTGTCGGCGAGCATGCTGTGTAGCTCCTCCTCTGTCCCCTCAGCCAAAACATCGCCACCAACATCAACGCCCACAAAGAGATCGATGCCCAGAGCTTTCATGGCATCCTTCAGCCCCGTGACTGCCCCCTGCACGCCTTTGTTCAAATCGAGTAGCAGTACCTCCTCGCCAAGCACTTCGGCTACGGCTGACTCGGTAAATCTAACCCCGCCCCTCGTCCGAGTTCTCGCATTCGCCAGTCCCACTGTTTCCGAGAGGACCTTGACGTCTTCCATCTCATCTATGCGCCGAGGGCCCGGCTCAGGATCGTTGACGTAGCGCTCCCAAGTGAGGCCCCCGACCAGTGTCTCGAGACCCAGCGCCCGAAGGTAGCGCGAGGTCGGTACTGCCCCCACAACGTCTCCTCCGCCGCCGATGCCGAAGACTAGGGCCCGTTTTGCCTCACTCGCGAGCTTGTCTAAGGACTCTGTCACCTGAATCGCCCTACGAAGCTTGGGTTCCTTGTTATATAAATTTTACTAAATATGAGCTATTGTGGATAATATTTCCAAAAAACCGAAAAATATAAATATGTTCCACGAAACACAGGTTATGGCGAGACTGAGGCCCGGAGAGAGGTGGAAATCTTGGAATTGGACGAAATCGACAGAAAACTCCTGAACCTCCTGCAGAACGACGCGAAGCTGCCCTATGCCAAGCTAGCTGAGAAACTCGGGATAAGTTCCTCGGGCGTCCACAAACGAGTCAAGCGGCTAACGGAGGCCGGCGTGATCAAGCGGTTCGTGGCCGTTGTCGACCCACAGGCGATAGGGAAGAAACTGAAGGCGTTTATAGGAGTGTCAACGGAGCCCGGAAGCTGCGCAAGAGTCAGGCCCCAGCTGATTCGCCGCCCGGAGGTGCTCGAGGTCCACGAGACAGCGGGGGAGCACGATCTCTTCCTCAAGCTGGTCACCGATGACACCTTGAAGCTGAACGACCTCTTGCACGAAATGGATGGCATCCCTGGGGTGAGTTCGACACGTACGCTCATTGTGCTCAAGACTGAGAAGGAGACCGAGGCCGTAAAGCTCTGAGACCACTTTCCACCCTGTCTGCTGCGCAAGCCCAAAACCGGGTTCCCATTACTTATATAATAACGAGATTAGGTAAAAACAGGGACGCGATTGGCCGATAAAAAAGAGAATCGTCAGGCACCAGTAGAAGAGCCCCCTCAAAACCCCAGTCCGCCTCCGACCTCACCGACCCCAGATAACTCCCCGGCCGCGGAAGATGTCCATTCTACTGCAAAACAGGCCGTAGCTAACCCTTCAGCGGCAGAAGAGGCCCATCCCCCAGCGGAGAGAGCAGTAACGGGGGCCGCCGCCTTAGAGGCTCTAGAAACCGACGAATCACTCTCCGAGCTTGAAGAGAAGCTCGCCGAGAGAGCGGAGGCCCACGCATCAGAGGAATTCCTAGAGTACTGCTCCTTCGAGGTTCCTCCGGGTAGCGAGGAAGTCGAGCGCTATTGGATAATGAAACCGTACGTCTGGGTGTCGGTCGTCTTTAACCCGGAGCAGAACGAACGGACTTACCATTTGATCGAACCAGATCTCACCCCTGGGGAGAAAAGTGCCCTCGAGATGCTGCACCGATCCTTGATGAACCGCATGAGCTACGACGAGAGCATTAGGGACCGAGACCGCGTGTTGAGGGAAAAAGTAGGTGAGATTTTAAGCGAACACGGGATAGAACTCGGGCCAAAATCCATGAACAAAATTTTTTACTACCTCAAGCGGAATTACATCGGCTACGGTAAAATCGACGCCCTCCTCCGGGACCCCAATACCGAGGATATCTCGTGCGATGGGCTAAATGTACCAATTTTCCTTTACCACCGGAGATACCAGAGCCTTCGAACTAACCTATTGTTCAGGGATCAAAATCGGCTCGACCTATTCGTCATTAGGCTGGCAGAGCGATCCGGGAAACAAATAACTCTTGGCAAACCCACCCTTGACGCGTCCCTGCCGGAGGGCTACCGGCTTCAGGCGACGCTTGGAACAGAAATCACTACTCGCGGAAGCTCGTTCTCAATCCGAAAGTACGCGGAGGAACCCTTTACTCCCGTCCACCTCATCAATTTCAACACCTTCTCGAGCGATATGCTCGCCTACCTCTGGCTCGCCACGGAGAACAAGAAAAATATTGTAATCGTCGGGGGTACTGCCTCAGGGAAGACGTGTACCCTCAACGCCCTCTCCATGTTCATCTGGCCTGACGCGAAGATAGTAAGTATCGAAGACACGCGAGAGATGGCCCTCTACCAAGAAAACTGGGTCCCCAACGTCACGCGCGATGCCCCAGGCGAACGATCGATTGACATGTATGACCTGTTGCGCCAAGCTCTGCGCCAGCGCCCTGAGGCAATAATAGTCGGTGAGGTGCGGGGTAAGGAGGCGCTGACCCTCTTCCAAGCCATGACGACGGGGCACACCGTCTACTCAACAATGCACGCTGGCTCAATCCAGGAGATGGTCCACAGGTTAGAGGGCGAACCGATCAACGTCCCTCACCATATGCTCGCCTCGCTCGACATCGTCTGCCTCCAACTCCTGAGCTATTACCAAGACCAGCGCGTCCGACGCAATCAGACGACCGTCGAGATATCCGGGATCGACCCGGCCTCCGGGGCCCTACGGACCAACCGGGTTTATGAGAGGAACCCACTGACCGACAAATTCGAAAAGGTCGGCGAATCGGAGATCTTGCGGGATATTGCGGAGGAGCGTGGTTGGAGCGCCATACGTTTACAAAAAGAACTCCTAAATCGGCAGAAAATTTTGGAGTACCTCGCGAGAAACAATATCACGCGCATGAGCGAGGTCGCGACAATTATCCGGCAGTATTACTTCGATCCAGAGAAGGTAATAAAGCAGATTGGCGGAGAAAAGAAGCCAGAGTAGCTCGTCAAAGTGGGGCCTATTATTTAAGTTTCCGAGCGCAAGAGTTAGGGCGGTAAAATGGGCGTCAACAAGATAGCCATGCGTCTTTTCGGTCGATGGGTTCGCGGGAAGCCCTACCCCGGTCTGCAGAAAAAGCTGAATAGTGCCCGGATGCCCGCCTCCGCTGACACTTACAAGGCAACTTCCATTTTTTATTCCATCTTCGTGGGGTTCGCTGGTCTTCTGATGGGTTTTTTCGTCGCCTTCATCTTGGGACTGACGTTCCCTCTCTCGCTGGCGCCAACCATTTTGATCGGCGTCCTCTTCGGTGCCCTATCCTACCAGCTTTTTATCTATTACCCCGCGATGGTGGCAAGCGAGCGCGGACGGAAGATCGACGCCGCCATGCCATACGCTTCCACCTTCATGTACGCCCTCGGCCGAAGCGGTGCCAACGTGGCGGCCATCCTCAAGGAACTAAGCAAAAGGCCAGATATGGGGGAACTCGCGAAAGAGGCCAGGGTCTTCCTGCGGGACACTGAGTACCTCGGACGGGACCCCCTAACAGCGCTGCGAAACCTCGCGCGGTCGACCCCATCAGAAAGATTCAGGAACTTCCTCGAGGTACTCATCTCAATCATCGAAACTGGCGGAGACACCACATCCTACTTCGCCACAAAAACATCCGAGTATCACGATATCATGCGGGAGGAGCAGAAGGAAACCATCACGACCCTTGAGTTTATGGCAGAAATCTACGTCATCCTAGTAGCGTTCGCGCCAATGCTCTTCCTGACCCTAATGG
>CAZKSL010000080.1:0-4282 GCA_964555495.1 Hadarchaeota archaeon (SeqCode) | reverse complement strand
CTTTCTCCTCTTTGGGCTTCCCGCGCTCGAGCAGGTACTTGGGCTCAAGCTCCTCGAGACGCTCCTTTGAGTCGTAAGCGCGCGCGATCCCGGAAGCTACCTGGCGACCGTGCATAGTGGCAAACTTCTCGATTACAACCATATCCTCGGGCACGCCGAGCTCGCCAGCCAGCTGCTTGCGCACATCAAGGCGTTTTGGGGTCGGGCCACCCGAGTGATCGGCCTCGAACCTGACCTCCGTGCGCTTGAGCAGCGGGTTCTCGTCCTTCTTGACTATTTTCAGTTCCACGGGAGCACCCTAACAACCTTGAGCTGGCCTCGATTAAAAATCTGACCCTAGCGCATCCCCTTGGTGACTGAGACGACGACGAGGTATATCATCAGGGTCGCGGCAACCCAGATGCCGATAAAGGTCGCGAGCCAGAACGCGGGGTTGGTCGGGTTAAAACCCGCTGAGACGAGACCGATGGTGTCCAACAGGGCGCTGAAGGAGACCACGAGCCAGAAGATCCTGTGCTTGAAACCCAAGTCGATTACCGCGTAGGCGATGCACACCATGGCGAACATGCTCGAACCTATGGATATCCCGTCCATCCAGAAGGGCCGCCCCTCATCGTCGTCCTGCGCCTCGGCCGCCCCAGAGAGTGAACAGAGCGCGAGCAGGAGCAGGAGCGGCACCAGCACGAAATGCCAACGCGCGACATCCACTTCCCTCACCCCGCCGAACTCTCCGACTCAAACAAGTCAATGAGCCTCTCGAACTCGCGCTTCCTCCGCCCGGACACCTCGACTAACACCATCCCCTCCTCCGGCTGGCCGTACACGATGACCGATCCCTCCGGGGCTGAGAGGACCGCCGGGAGAGTCGCTAGGTCCTCCTCACCCTCTACAATTATTTTCACCGGGGGTTCCGCTCCCTCAATGGCGTCTCGGAGCTCCGGGGTTATGGTCCCCGCCGGATTCTTGACCCTCACCTCGGGCACTGAATACGCGTCGATCGCCTTTCGGACATCGTCGGCCGCCGGGGATCGCATGACCGTGAAATCGACTACCGCAACATCCGGCTTCAACCCGGCGCCCAACAGCTCGGCAGTCACGACGTCGCCCACGGCAATTAGCCTAGTCGGACGAGAGCGTCGAATGTGTTCAACCGCGGACTTGGTATCTCCAAAAAGCTTTCCGAGCGGGCGCTTCAGACTTTGGCGTGCTTCCTCGGGGAGCCTCAGCACCTACCGCACCCTCAGCGCGTATTTTCCGGGCTGGGTGATGTTCAACTTCTTCGCGATCTCGGAGTTTTCCGGGTCAATTACGACCACGTAGCCAGTCCAGTCATCTGAAAACGAGGATCCCTTGCAGGCGGGACAGGATTTACCTTCGACTATCCGGTGGCAATTTTTGCATGCTTTCTTCGTCATTCCTCTGCCCCCTCACCCTTCCCAGCTTTTTTCTCCTTCTTGCGATCCTCCTCAATCCACTCAAGTTTACCGAGGCCAGGCTGCCGCATGGTCAGACCTATCTTCCCCGCGCGAGCTCCTCGCCGCATGCTCACCGACACGACTCGAGCCCGCACGCGGTCCCCTTCCTTTAGGGCGCGCTTGCTCTCCTTGCCGGTCAGTGCCCCCTTCTTCCCGTCGTAGCTGATGTAGTCGTCCGCCACCTGCGAGACGTGGACCAGGCCGTCGACCGGGCCGAGGCGAATGAAAGCCCCGAAACCAACTATCTCGACCACCTCACCGAGCGTTACCTCGTGGAGTTCGGGCTTGTAGACCAGGACGTCAAACTTCGTGTCGTGATAGCTCGCCCCGTCGCCCATTATTATCCTGCCAACGCCCACATCCTTGACATCCGTGACCGACAAAATCACCCCGAGATCCTCGTCGCCCAGGCCCTCGTAGCTCTTGCGTAAGATGCTCAGGACCGCTTCCTCCAGAGGTTCCTCAAACCTGTCGGGGGGGACCCTGACGGTGTCACGAACGGTCACAATCTTGTACACTTACTTGCCTCCAAATTTCCCTTCATAAAGCTTCATTGCAGTCCTAACTGCTTGGTGCGCCGCCTTCGCGCCCTTCCACTCGAGCACCTTGGTCTCCTTACCCTCTAACTCCTTATAAACGCTGAAGAAGTGTTCGAGTTCCTTCAGGAGGTGTGAGGGGAGGTCCTTCACGTCGCGCATCTCCCCGAACCTGGGGTTGCCCAGAGGCACGGCCAGAACCTTGTCGTCCGGCCTGCCCTCGTCCAGCATGCGCAGGAGCCCGACCGGCCGCACCTTCAGCACGCTCCCCTGGTTGGATGGCTCGTCACCGAATACCATCACATCCACCGGGTCCCCGTCCTTCTCAAGAGTCAGGGGGATGAACCCGTAGTCAACCGGGTAGTGCAGGGGTGAGTGGAGCACCCTATCGAGCCTGAAGACCCCGTATTCGCCGTCATACTCGTATTTGTTTCGGCTGAGCTTCGGTATCTCCACAACCGCGTCGACCAGATCGGGTGCCTTCGGGTCCAGCGGGATTTCCTTCCAGAGATTTACCATCTGATTCCTCCTTTTAGATGAACAATGGGGCGAACAGCAGCGCCGCCATCGACATGAGCTTGATTAGTATGTTCAGCGACGGCCCGGAGGTGTCCTTGAACGGGTCCCCGACCGTGTCGCCTATCACCGAGGCTGCGTGCGTCTCGCTCCCCTTTCCTCCAAATTTCCCTCCCTCAATATATTTCTTCGCGTTGTCCCACGCTCCGCCTGCATTCGCGAGGGTTATCGCGAGCAGGAGCCCCGCGACTATCGCCCCAGCAAGTAGGCCACCCAGCGCCTCGGGGCCCAAAACTAGGCCCACTGCTATGGGTGTGATGACCGCGAGCGCGCCCGGGAGCACCATGTTCCTGAGCGCCGCGGTGGTGCTGATGGCGATGCACCGGCCGTAGTCCGGCTTCGACTTCCCCTTCATGAGCCCAGGAACGCGCCTGAACTGACTTCGCACCTCCCTGACTATCAGCGACGCCCCCCGGCCGACCGCGCGCATTGTGAGGGCGGAGAAGAGAAATGGCAGCATCGCGCCTATGAAAAGCCCGATAATGATTAGAGAGCCCTGGGGGCCCATGATGTCAAGTGACGAGATATTCACCGCCCGGGTGTACGCCGAGAACAACGCGAGCGCGGTTAGCGCGGCAGACCCGATGGCGAATCCCTTGCCGATGGCCGCGGTGGTGTTCCCGACCGCATCCAGCTTCTCGGCGCGGGTTCTGACGCGGCGACCCATCCCCGCCATCTCTGCGATCCCGGCGGCGTTGTCTGCGACGGGGCCGTAGGTATCGGTGGCAAGAGTCATGCCAAGGGTACTGAGCATTCCGACCGCAGCTATCGCTATGCCATACAGCCCGACGAAGTGGTACGACAGCCCTATGGCAGCGCAGACCGCCACGACGGGAACCGCGACGCTGAACATTCCAACGGAGAACCCGCCGATGATATTCGTCGCTGGGCCGGTCTTGGACGACTCAGCAATCGATCGAACCGGCGAGTACCTGCTCTCCGTGAAGTACTCAGCTGATAGCCCTATCGCTATTCCCGCGACCAAGCCAGCCAGCACCGCGTAAAACACGTCCAGGGTACCTAAGGTGTACCTGACCAAGAAAAATGCCACGATCGCCAGCAAAATCGCGGCCCCGAATACTCCCTTGTTAAGCGCCGCATGGAGGGTCCCCATACCAGTGCCCCTCCCCGTCCGCACGAAGGAGGTCGCCACTATCGAACAGAGGATACCGGCCCCGGCGAGCACTAGCGGGAACACGAACTGATTGCTCTCCGCGCCGAACGTGACAAAACCTATGGTCATTGCGGCTATGATGGAGCCCACGTAGGACTCAAACAGGTCCGCGCCCATTCCCGCGACATCTCCAACGTTGTCCCCGACGTTGTCGGCAATCACCGCGGGGTTTCTGGGATCGTCCTCGGGAATTCCAGCCTCGACCTTCCCGACCAGATCGGCGCCCATGTCCGCGGACTTGGTGTAGATCCCTCCACCCACGCGCGCGAAAAGCGCTATCGAGCTGGCCCCGAATCCAAAGCCGACGATTATCTCGGGATCTGGGAAAAAGTAGTATACGACGCTCAGGCCCAACAGGCCGAGTCCGACTACGGCCATGCCCATAACCGCGCCGCTCGAGAATCCCACCTTCAGGCCCTTGCCTATATTCTTCCTAGCGGCCTCTGCTGTACGGGCTTTTGATTTGGTGGCGACCCTCATTCCCAAATTCCCCGCGAGCGCTGAGAGAAACGCGCCAAAGA
>CAZKSL010000079.1:0-4291 GCA_964555495.1 Hadarchaeota archaeon (SeqCode) | reverse complement strand
CGTACAGGCGGTGTTTGAGCTCCTCGATGTACCAGTCACAGAACTCGTGCCAGACGAAGGTGTGAATCGCTCCCAGTGCCCGGTTGAACCTGAAATTCTCCATATGGTCGGTGACCTCCTTCACCAACCGGTTGAGCCGGCTGAGAATCCATCGGTCGGTCGGGCGGAATTTCAATTTTTCCGGGTCGAGGTCCGGCTCGATGTCCGCGATGTACTTGGCGGCGAAGCGGGCAGCATTCCAGAACTTTCTCAGGAAGCGATAACCGAAGTCTACATCCTTTTGCGTGTAGAGGACGTCTGACCCCGGGGACGCACCTATAGCGGCCCACTGGCGCAAAGCATCTGCCCCATGTTGGTCGCGAGCGGCGGTGGTCTCCACGTAGTTCCTCAAGGACTTTGACATCTTTCTCCCGTCCTCCCCGAACACCATCCCGTTGATCAGGATAGTCTTGTAGGGTACTTCTCCCAGCAGCGCTAGGTGGCGGACGAGCAGGTAGTAGTCCCACGTGCGAATGATGTCGGTGCCGTTCGGCTGGAGATCGGCCGGGAATAGCCGACGGTCTAGGTTGGGCCACCCCGCGTGCATCGCGATGGTAATGGAGCTGTCCATCCAAGTGTCAAGCACGTCGGCCTCAGGCTCGAATCTGTCGTTGCCGCACTTCGGACACTTCTCGACGGACGGCTTATCCTTCGCAGGATTCACCGGGAGCTGATCCTCCTCGGCCACAACCGGCTCCTGACACTTCGAGCAGTACCAGGCGGGGATTGGAGTGGCGAATACCCGCTGGCGGGATATGACCCAGTCCCAGTCCATGGTCTTTATCCAGTCGAGGAGGCGCAGACGCATGTGTTCGGGCACCCACTGCACTTTCTTGGCTCCTTCCAGCGCCTCATCCTTCAGGTCCAGCACGCGCATGAACCACTGGTCTTTCGTCAAGATCTCCACGGGGGTCTTGCAGCGCCAGCAGACTCCGACATTCTGCTCAAGCTTCTCCTGTTTCTCCAGCAAGCCGGCACTGCGCATATCTTCGATAATCTTCTTCTTGGCATCCTCGGTGGACAGTCCAGCGTACTTTCCCGTAGCCTCGGTCAACTTTCCGCGCTCGTCGATTGCTTTGATTACCGGTAGCTTATGGCGCACAACCCAGCGCACATCGGCCTTGTCGCCATAGGTGCAGATCATCACCACTCCCGTCCCAAATTCGGGGTCTACCTCGGAATCCTCCACCAGCTTTACGGCTTGGCCGAAGAGAGGAACCTCGAGTTCCTTGCCAATGTATTGCCCGTAGCGCTCGTCGTCGGGGTAGATGGCAACCAGCACGCAGGCCGGGAGGAGTTCCGGGCGCGTGGTGGCTATGGTGAGATACCCGTCCTCGTTCTTGATCTTGAACTTGATGTAGTTGAGTGTCCCCTCGCGGTCCTCGTACTCCACCTCCGCGTCAGCAATGGCAGTTTCACAGCGCGGGCACCAGTTCACTGGATGCTCACCGCGGTAGATGAGCCCTTTCTTGTAGAGCTTGACGAAGGAGAGCTGGGTCTTGCTATAGTACTCGGGGCTCATCGTCCGGTACTCGGTGGACCAGTCTATCGACAGCCCGAGTGAAATCATCTCCTCTCGCATGTGCTTGATGTTTTTCTCAGTCAGCCCGACGCAGAGTTCGCGGAATTTCTCAGGAGGTAGGTCGCCCTTTCGGATTCCGTGCTCTTTCTCTACCTGCACCTCGGTCGGCAACCCATGGCAGTCCCAACCCTGGGGGAACAGCACGTTGAAGCCGCGCATCCGCTTGTAGCGCGCGACGAAGTCAAAGTAAATCCAGTTCAGGGCGTTCCCGATGTGAAACTCACCCGAAGGGTAGGGCGGGGGCGTGTCAATTACGTAGGTTTGGGTCTTGCGATCTTCGCGGTTGAAACGATCGACTCCCAGTTCGCCCCATCGCTGCTGCCATTTTGGCTCGATCTTGTCCGGCTCGTAGGTTTTAGGTAACTCCATCTGGATCCCACCAAAGTCTAACGCGCGTGGTATAAAACAATTCATCTATCAGTTCTGTTTCCAGACGCGAACGCATCTAAGGCAGGCTGCCCAGATGGGCGCGTAATCGATATATTCTCAGCCATTCTCAGCCGCACCCCGACGTGCCCCGGCACCGTCTCCACGCCGCTTTCTTCTTTTATCCTGCCTGCCTCGCTCTCCGGCGACTCTCTCAAAAACAACATCCCCATATGCATCATCACAGCTAGCTCTGGCTTCACCTGCTTCAGAAGCTCGATGACGTCGTTCGAGCAGAGGTGCCACCGGATGCGTCGGTTCCGCGGCCTCGTGACGTTGACTATCAGCACCCGAGAACCCTCGAAGTGCTTCGGCAGTTCCTCGAAGTACTGCGTGTCACTCGTGTACCCGACTATGCCATCTGGCGTATGGAACTTCAGGCCGAAGGTGGTTGGGTCGCTGTGCTTGGCAGGGGTCGCCTCTAGCCTCAGATCCCCGAGTTCGTGCACTTCACCTGGCTTCAGACAGACGGTCTTCCCAACCTTGCGCTGGTGATGTTTGGACACGGCCGGCCCCCACTCGCTCTTGCCTTGAAGCACGCTCTCGCTCCCGATTAGCACCCCTCTTTCGCGTTTCATGTGGTGGGTCATTGCCTCGACCAATACTTCTGCGTCAGCATAGTGATCCGGGTGGCAGTGGGTCGCTACAACGCAATCTAGGCCAAGCGGATTTAGGCCGAGCTGGCGGGTAATCAGGACAGCACCCGGGCCAGGATCGACATGAACAGCTTTTCCTCCGTGAATCCGAAACCCACCCGTCTTGAAGCTCTGGTCAATCGTCTGGTGTCGCCCGCCACCGCAGCCTAGGAACACGAGTTCAGTCACGCGAACACCAGAATTAGTAGGGCCCTCAGCTATAAAATCCGTTCAAACCTTCGATATTAGCGAGGCTTTTTGACCGAGCTTTTGAACCGCTTGAGTTCTGAGCGAGCTCCTTCTGCGAGATTCTTGAGTACTTTTTTTGCCTTTTCATCTTTCGCGACTTTTCTCGAACTCTGCGCGAATTTGAGCACGTCCTCGAGGTGCCGGTCCGGTTTGAAGTTTCGGTCCCCCCAGTCAAAGATCGCACAGATGTTTCCCGGCAGGTAACCATCCTTGTAGCTGCCATAGACTTTGTCCACGTATTTTTTCGTATCTTCTGGGACGATTGCTTCCTCAGGCTTGCGGAATCGCAGGTGAGTACCCTCCTCGAGTCCGAAGAGTGCCTCTGCGGAGAAGAGGTAAATGCGGAACCCGGGCCACCACTCTCTGAAACGCTTCTCCCACTCGAGCAACTTGGTGCAGCCCCTAAAGGCCGCGGCTATGCTGAACACGATAAGCTTTCTGGGGTTGTAGTTTCGTCTCCTGAGTTCGTCCCGCACTTCAGCCAGGGTTAGACCGAGTGAGGATCCGGTCGCAATCGTGTCGCCCATCAGGAGCACGCTCTTGTCAGGCAGGGGATCGAAGTTCCGGTAGCTGATTTCCGCCTTGAACTCCTCGCTCGACACTCGGTACCGCCGCGCCCCGACGAAGCATCGCTGGAGGTAACGCCCGAAGACCTGCTCAAAGGCCCGATCGAGTTCGTAGCCCAGCCCACCACGGAGGACGACTACCTCGCAGACGTTGCTCGCGCGGACGCGTTTAAGACTGGGGACGAGGTTCCAAGCCGTCTTCAGGAAAATTTGATTGCATTTGTTGGTGTACTGTCGGAGGTCTTCGCCCCACAGTAAGGGATTATAAATAATTTTTCTGGCGGGAGCCATGCGCAGAATGTAAGAGTTTCTGGGAAGCTCAGGATGGTTGACCTTGTAAACGTCTGCCTTCACCGGCGCTCTGACTTTTCTGAGGAGGGCCACCTATGCACCGTTGAGCTTTGATTTCGGAGGTTTATAAGCCTCGCGACGCCGGCATCTCCCCCCATTATTTGTTGACCCTCAACTTATTTTCTCGAACACAGATTTCGGAGCACCGCAGACGGGGCATTTGTAGTCATCGGGGAGTTCCTCAAATTTTTTTCCTTCCTTCTCCTCGTCGTAAACCCATCCGCATACAGTGCACTTCCACTTGGCCATTACCACACCTCCTTAAGTCAGGTGGACCGGGCGGGACTCGAACCCGCGCCCTCCCGCTTGCGAAGCGGGCGCGATACCACTTCGCCACCGGCCCATGGATAATTATGAAGTTTTAGCTTAAAGCTACTCTTCCCACTTGAAGAGTAATATCCCGGCCACGAGCACTGCGATAGCAAAACCTGCCAGCACGAGCA
>CAZKSL010000078.1:0-4352 GCA_964555495.1 Hadarchaeota archaeon (SeqCode) | reverse complement strand
GGGATGACTCGCTGACGCTCGAGATAATGGCACTCGGCGGCGTTGGCGTAATCTCCGTCGCGTCTAATCTAGTCCCGGACAAGGTGGCTGAGATGGTCGACTCATATCAGTCCGGAAATGTTGAGGCGGCCAAGCGAATTAACGACGAGCTGGCGCCACTGTTTGAGGTGCTTTTCATCGAGACCAACCCGGGACCCGCAAAGATGGCCATTAACTGGATGGGGATGGCCGCGGGCAAGCCCAGGCTCCCCTTGGTCGAGCTGGAACCTGAGAATCAGGAGAAGTTGCGCAAGGTCCTAGTTGATATGGGTCTGGTGAAATGATCCGAGTTGCAGTGTGCGGCGCCTGCGGACGGATGGGCAGGTTGATCATCCGTCAGATAGCAAAGCAGGATGACATGAAATTGGTTGCAGCTATTGATGCTCCCGGCACTCCGAGTGCTGGAGAAGACGCCGGAGAGCTTGCTGATGTGGGCAAACTCGGTGTAAAGATCGTCGGCGCGGGCGAGCTGGCTGAGGTACTGAAACAGTCAAAGCCAGATGTTTTGGTGGATTTCACAAAAGCGGACGCTACGGTCCAGAGCGTCAAAATCGCTTCCGCGGCGGGCGTTTCCGTGGTCATTGGCACTACTGGCTTCACGGAGGGGCAGCGAGCTGAAATTGAGAAAGCCATCAAGGCAGGAAAGATTAGGGCAGTGATCTCGCCAAACATGTCGGTCGGTGTGAACGTGTTTTTCAAATCAGTAAGAGAGACCGCGAGGATGTTGGGGAACGACTATGGGGTGGAGATTGTGGAGGCACACCACATACACAAGCGCGACGCTCCAAGCGGAACCGCGCGGAGGGCGGCGCAAATTATCGCGGAGGAGTTCGGCTGGAGCGAGGACAAAATCAAGATCGAGTCAATTCGAGAGGGCGATATCGTCGGGGAACACACGGTGATATTCTCCACTCCGGAGGAACGGGTCGAGATCATCCATCGTGCGCAGAGCCGTGAGACTTTTGCTGCCGGCGCGGTGAAAGCTGTTCGCCACGTGGTTGAGAAGGGTAAGCCCGGCGTTGTGCAGGATATGCAGGACGTGCTCGGGCTGTAGATGGTTGGTGAGGGCGCACAACCGACGATTTACTGCGCGCTCTTGAGCTTACGAAGGACGATTGCGATCAACCCTATCAAAAATCCCATTATCCCAATCGAGAGCGGGATGGCCACGAGTAACTTCATGAGCCCGTATGCCGTGGTGCCGTAAATTCCTTGCACGAGTTCGATGGGCAGTAGGATGAATGCGAAGAGCGGATTGGAGTTAAACCTGATTTCATTTGTGGGTTGTGGGCTCTCATCCTCGTGCCACTCTTCCCCATTCTGGGCATCTGAAAAACCTGACAAAGAAAAATCTCCAAACGCGCTATTTTCCTCTATCTTGAGCGCGCCGTAGTCGTCGTTGCTGGTGAGAATCACTAGGTCCAGTTCATCGAGGTTCTCATTTTCGTAATACTCCACTTCGGTGAGGGCCAAGCAGGGCCTACCAAGCTCATTTTCGCGCCTTCTTATCTCATCGGCGAGATCTTCTATCGGCGTAGTCCCAACGAAGTGAAGTTCTCGGTAGTACCCCAGCGAGGCGTGTATCCACCCCCCTTCCATTGATTCCGGGAGCATGGGGAGGATTACATAGTAGTCCGGGAGCTGGTATCCCAGATTTATCAACGAAGCTAAAGAGTCATCGAGTTCGAGCCCGCGACAGTAAGAGTTTCCTATGCCAGTGTCCTTTAGCCCAAACTCAGCGAGGTTTTCCACGTTTTCGATTAGATTTGCGTCCACGAGGAGCAGGTAAGTTACGTGCCGTTCCTGCTGACGATCCGCCAGCCGTTCCGCGATGTTCTCTATCGTCAGTGGTGGCCCTTCCCAATCCGCCAAGTAATCCACCTCGTCGCGATCGAGCAGTACCATCTGCCAGTGGGAATCCTCCGGAACGAGTTCGCGGGATGCTGAGCAGATCATACAGTTCTCCGGCAGTTGTTCTCTTATCCCTGACAACGCGTTCCATTGCTCCTCGGAAATTGCGCCTGAGGGCCCCATCTGAGCCAAGCCCGTGGTCATGACGACAAACGCCACGGAAGCAGAGATGACTCCGGCGGCTAGAATTCCGGAGGCCACCTTAGGATGAGTCCTTCTCATTACCCAAATTGAAATTCCGATCAGGGCGGGAACTGATAGAAATATCATAAATCCAAACCTGAAGCAAAAATAAGGGGAGATCACCCACGGCTGGGAACACAGGAGGGCAGCAATCAGCGCGGCTATCAACAGTTGTCCTCGCCTGTCGCGCTGGCGGAGGATGAACCATGCAGCTGGAAGCGTCAACGCAATTATCGGGGCAAATCCAATCATGGGAAATTCCCCCGTCTGAGTTGTGAATGGGAAAGCGTCTCCCGGGACTGGGTAGCTTTTAGAAAATGAATTCGAGTTGCTGACGATGTGCCCCCTGATGGTGCCGGAAAGGAGGGCAAATGAAATCACGACTCCGAGCAAACAGAGAAATTTGAGTTCTCGCCAAGGGATTTTTCTCCGGTAGCCCGCGTAAAACGTCATGTATGCGACGACGCTTATGAAAACAAAGCCCGCTGTGAGGAAATGGGTCGCCATTATCATGAAGTACAACCCAACCGAAATCAGAAGGGTGGTGCTCAGTGTCAAACCAAATTCTCTTTCACCTAGTTTGATTGTTTTCACAGTCCATTTCCGCCCCTCCCCATTGACAAACTTGAGGAAAAATAGGTAGAATAGCGGGGTCAGGGCCATCGCGCCCATATTTTTGATGGCGCCGATTGTCCCGGCCAATCCGGCCCCGAGGAGGACAGTAATCAGTGCCACGCTCAGAGCCGCAAAGTTGTTTTTAGTCAAGTATCTGACCAGCATGAAGTGAGTTAGGCTCATTAGGGCCGGGAAGAGGGCCTGGCCGATTTTCACGCCCAGCGTGACATCGCCGACGAGTACCGAAAATCCACCCATGGTGTAGAAAACCACCGGGGGCGCGAATTCCGAGGTGCCTCCGTGTTCGAGCAGGTGCCTCACTTGGTAAACGTAGTACGGCGCGTCAACTCCGGAAATGAAGCGATCTCGCAGGACAGTAATCAGCGCGATTGAAAATCCCACCAAGAAGAGGAACAACGCTACTAGGAGCACCTTCCTCTCGATTCTCTTTCTGAGGAAAAAATACGCGACGAGACAAACTGCGAAAGCTATGAGGACAATCAAGGCTATTCCGGAGGGCCCGACATCTGCATATCTTCCATCCAAACCTTCCATCGACTCACCTCACCAACCGCGTTCACCGGGGCGTGAACGGCAAAAGTAGTTCTCAGTCAATCTATTTTAAAGGCCTTGAGAGAATAGCATGGAAGGTGAGAAAATGGCGAAAATTCCCGTCGCAGTACTCGGCGCAACGGGCATGGTAGGGCAGCGGTTCGTCCAGCTGCTCGCGGACCACCCGTGGTTTAGTCTTGAGGCTCTAACGGCGTCGGAGCGCTCGGCAGGGAAGCGCTACGAGGAGGCGGCTAAGTGGTACCTGCACCCCCCCATGCCGGACGAGGTCAGGGAGGTTGAGGTGCTATCGACCGACGCGAAGTCCGTGGAGAGTGCGAAGATAGTGTTTTCGGCTCTCCCTGCCGATATCGCCAGGGAGGTCGAGCCGGCCTTAGCTGAGGCTGGACACGTGGTCGCCTCGAACGCCAGCGCCTTCCGGATGGACGACGATGTGCCGCTGGTGATTCCGGAGGTGAACCCGGACCACCTGAAACTCATTGAGGTTCAGCGGGAGCGCCGCGGCTGGGACGGCTGCATAGTCACCAACCCCAACTGTACCACAATCATCCTAGTACTCGCCCTGAAGCCGATCCTGGATTCATTCGGCATAAGCCGCGCCTTCGTGGCTACGATGCAGGCCCTTTCCGGTGCTGGCTACGGCGGGGTGCGCTCAATGTCGATTCAGGATAATATCATCCCGTTTATCGAGCGCGAGGAGGAGAAGACAGAGACGGAGTCGCTCAAAATCCTCGGAAAGCTCGGGAAGGGTGAGGTGAAACCAGCTTCAATCAGGCTGTCGGCGAGCTGCCATCGAGTCCCGGTGCTGGACGGTCACACGGAGGCGGTTTTCTTGGAACTCGGTAAGCGCGCGCGGGCAGGGCAGGTGGTCAAGGCCCTCAACGGGTTCAAGGCGAGGCCCCAAAAGCTGAAGTTGCCGACCGCCCCGGAACAGCCAGTGATCGTGGAGGAGGGCGACGACAGGCCCCAACCACGATTCGCCCGATGGGCCGGAAGCGTTCCCGGGATGGCAGTCGCAGTGGGCAGGGTTAGGG
>CAZKSL010000077.1:0-4357 GCA_964555495.1 Hadarchaeota archaeon (SeqCode) | reverse complement strand
CGGATCGTACATGCCCCAAGGTATCGTCCTGGCTAGATCGAACGGAAGGTACGAGATGGGTGTGCCATGCACGATAGCTGTTGCGCAGAGGTCGTTAATGACGTCAGGGCTGAGTGCAGCTGGTTCGGCGTCTTGCTCAACAAGGCGAGCTACTATTTGTACCTGAACAGGCTTCGGGTCAATGACGACAACGGTCGCCTGTCCAATACCCCGTTCGACCTTAGCCCAAAGATCGGTATCGCCGCGAAGCCGCGGACGCGCATCGCGAAGATCACGCCATTTGAGCTCGTCCTTGACAAGCGTGCTGCGGAGGCGTCGCACCCAGTCGAGGTCGGCGTCTCCTCTCAACTGTGCGAGGACATACTTCCGCAAGGGGCCTTCCGTTGTTGTTGAGTCGCCCCATGTCGAAGAAGCAGTCGGTACGATCAGGGCCATGACGATTTATACTTCTAACGCCGCCGTACATAGTGGCGTCGTGTGGCGCGCAAGGTATCCAGACAGGGTGGCGAGTTACCGAGTGACATAACCGTCCGGGAATCAGCAAAATCTAAAGCTGAACGAAAACGCGCTGTAGAGGAGAAACATCCCAGGATCGACCACCTATCCGGATCAAAGTAGCGAGCGACTGGTCCACTCACTATACCCGCATTATTTGCCTATCTGAGGCCTGTTCATGGAAGACCATACTCCTCACCACCTGTTCCACTTCATCGAACATGATTTCCTCATCCCGGCGATCCTAGAGCCCGGTAGTGCGGGCCGATTCGTGTCCGGCCATTTGATGGGCCAGCTCCAGGCGCCCGGTCACGGTCGCTTTTTTGAGGTCACAGACTGCCACCTCAAGAGCGTCGGCGTACTTCCTGAGAACATACAACGCTTTATTCCTAGCTACGCCGTCGCGCGTCACAGAAGTTCTCGAAGGTCTCAAGCGCAAGCTCTTTTTCGACATCACGGCGAAGAGCCTTTTCGGCGCTCTCTTGAAGAGTCTCTGGGGGACAGCTTTTAAAGACATCGAATTTGGCCTGGAGCTCGCTTTTCTTTTGCTCAATTCTTTTCCGATACTCAGCATCGGGAAGCGCGTCAACGCACTTTCGAACCTCCTCCTCGGTGTATCGCTCGTGCTCAGCTTGAAGCTTGGCCAGTTTCTCGTCCCGCAAACGCTCCGCCTGCCCTTCTCGCTCAAGCCTCTGTAGATCCAGAGTGCTAAGAAAGGAATCCGGGGGAGTAACGTTCTCCCGAATCATGTGAACCAGGAAACCCGATGGATTGGCCGGATTCTTACGGGCGATCTCCTGATCCGCCCATTCGATGACTCGGAGTGCCTCGTCGCCAGATGGGAGCTCCTTGAGTAGCCTCTTGGCCGCCTTACGCCCGACACCACGGCTTGTGAGCGCCCTAATGATCTCGTCCCCAAACTCAGCTATCTCTACATCGTCGTCACCCGGAGCTTCCTGATCGACAAACTGGACTTTTTTCTCAAGTCGTCGATCGTGATCCGCAAAGAATTTCTCACCGTGGAAGAATACGACCTTGAACGCTCTATCGTCCATCGTCTTCGCGACGTCCCACCCTGCTAGATACTGGTGGAGCGTGAGCTCATCGAGAGAAGGTCCAAGCTGCTCCCTAATTCTCGAGAGATGCTGGTAGATGCGAATGTTGAGAATTTGTGCCAGCTCCTCATACCTTTTCTCGAAACGCCGGTCCTGCATGGACGCATAGAGCCAGATCTGAAGAAGTGGCACGAGTGCTTTTGCAATGTGGTTCTTCACCTTGACGTAGGTGTCCAAATCCACCGGGAGAACATAGTTATTGTTGAGATTCTCGAGCTGCCAGTCGGAAAGCCAAACGTAGTTTTTATCGGCGACCGTTCCATCCGGTAACTCGTTCCCGAATGATACAGCCCGGTCGAAGACATGAAACGTGTCGCTAGCCCATCTTTTCCGGCCGGCGAAGTAAACGACGCCATCGGAGCTGATACCCGTGAGGGTCATCCGCTTCAGCCACTCCTCGATTTCTTCGTAGTTGCGCCCGGTGCTAACTCGTTTCTTGAGAACTCGAAGAAGATCGGCCGACTTGAATGTGACCGGGTTCTCAACGGTCTTTCCAGTTGCGCGCCGCCTGTCACCGACGAGCTTCAGCAGGGCAAGATATTTGTCCTGGTCGGCCGTGATGGGAAGACCGTACTCCGTGGCGAAGACAGTAGCGCGCGCTTCCACGCGCTTTCCGGCAATTTCACGGGTGATAGAGATACTCTTCTTCGCAATACCCTTGGTCTTTTTGCTCGATGGTGTGAAGAAACCCATCGATGCAAGATTCTTCTCAAGCCTGGTGAATCCGAGCGACGAGCTGCGTTTTCCCTGCAAAGAAACCGGCTTGCTGTTGTCGTCGGCCTTTGCAGCGGCACTATCTTTAGGCTTCGGCTTCGCAGCCACATTGTCCTCCCAGCGGTTGGGGCCTGGGTGTATTAAAGAGTTCGTCCTGATTGAAATCGGGCAACAACACTGTCTCTGGTGCTTCGGGCAGATCTGTAGGTGCATGTTGTTGGTAATGGGAATAACTTGAAGATCTATTTAAGAAAGTTGAGTGTCGAGGAAGTTCTTTAAAAGTAGAAACTTCGGGCCAGATTTTTCGGTCGATGTGCAGTGTTTTTTCCGTTGATGTGCAACGTTCATTCGGTCGGGGTGCAACGGTTTTCGATTGAGGTGCAGAGATTCTTCCGTTGAAGTGCAGTATTTCGGTTGAGGTGCAATCTTTCGGTGGAAGTGCAAGGGTAAGGTCGCAAAGAATCCTATCGCAACCATATGTTGGCGCTCTAAATCGTTGCAATAGATGGAGTTTAGTGTTTCTTTGGTGAAGGAGGATGTAAGATCCCTTTAACATATTGGAACAACGAGGATTATTCCCGCCGCTGGGGTCGCTAAAGATGACACCGCGACTATCAGTGATTGATTGTAAGTTATTGTTAGTTTTAAGTTTATATGATGTCGTCGAGTTCTTGAGGGGAAGGTTTTCGGTTGAAGTGCAATATTCCGATTGAGATGCAGTGTTTCTAAGAGAGGCCCGTCCCGCTAATTTATTGGTGCAAAGGGGCAAAAAAGCCTTGCTACTCGGCCGGGATTCGGATATAAAAACACACATAGACCAAGGGTCTCCTGAGGCCCTGACTAAAACAGCTAACAGTTTTCAAAAGGCTGGGGGTTGCGGCCCCGGCCTTTTGCATTTCAAGCGTCTCTTCATTAAGGGCTTATGGCCCCTCGCTTTCTAAGGCTGATTTCGATTCCTTCCCTCCTCAGGCGCTCACTCAACATCGCGCGGAACATTTCCGAGCGGGTTTTGCCCTCTTGCCGGCGGAGCTCGTCGAGCGCTCTGAACTCCTCCGGAAAAAGTCTGAAACTGACCACTTTTTCCTGTACCGGCGCTCCGGTTTTCTTTCTCGCCATTTTTTCGTATACGGTAATGGTGGAGTAACCCCGACGTCAAGCAAAAAAGTACAATATCTTGCGATACATAGAAACTACACCCCAATTTGTGGGTTTCCACTGCATATCTAGGCTCGCCTTGAGGTGCAATTTACACCCGCCGCTTACATTGTTAGTGGCGGGTGTAAATTGCACAGATATGGCGGACGAAAATTGCACACTCGACAATCCCTGAACAACCCGGGCCCTGGTCTGGTTGAGGAGGCAGACGTGGCCGCGGTTGTTCAAGCAAAATGGCGACTCCAAAGCGGAGGCGCCCATGTACGGAAGGGAGAAAAGAGTGTTGCTGAGGCACTATCTGAATCAAGGGCTTACGAAGACGGCGGTGGCGGAGAAGCTGGGTATCAGCCGGCGCACGGTATATCACTGGATTGAGACAGGGCAGTTGGATCGCGACCTGGACGCCGAGGTGACTGGTTACAGGAAACGCCCGTCGATACCGAGGAAGATCGACCCTTATCGGGGGATCATTCTGTCGCGGCTGGAAGAGTTCCCAAAGTTGAGTGCGACGCGGCTGTACGAAGAGATCCTGTCCGCGGGCTACAAAGGTAGCTACACACAGGTAAAGGAGTACATTCGTCAGGTACGTCCTGTGCCGACACCCGAACCTGTGGTGCGGTTCGAGACCCCACCGGGTCACCAAGCTCAGGTGGACTTTGCTCACTTCCGATTGCCGTGGGGCCGTCGCTGGGCTTTGTTCGTGGTACTGGGTTACTCGCGGCTCTTGTGGCTTCGTTTCTACCTTCGTCAGAACATGCTGACCCTGTTTCAGGGACTTGAAGAGGCCTTCGGATTCTTCGGGGGTGTTCCCCACGAGATTCTCTTCGACCAGATGCGGTCGGTGATCGTCGAAGACCGACGCACGGAAGGTGGTCCTC
>CAZKSL010000076.1:0-4377 GCA_964555495.1 Hadarchaeota archaeon (SeqCode) | reverse complement strand
CTGCAGAGCACCCACCATCGCGTCGCGGCGGAGGCGTTCGAGGCGGTGCTCGATGGATATAAGCGCGAGTTCGGCAAAGTAGCGGGCGAGGTCATCAGGCGCGTCGAGGAAATCGAGCGCCGCGGCCGCTACGTATCTAAGGAGGACCGAGGATGACTCTGGCGTTTGTCACGAGCAACCGGCACAAGTTCGAGGAGGCCGAGAAAGTCGCGCGGGAGCACGGGATTGAGCTGGAGCACCGCGACATCCCGTACATAGAGATCCAAGCCGATGATCTCGCTGATGTGGCAAAGCCCAGCGCCCAGCAGGCCAGCGCCCTGCTGCGGGCCCCCTGCTTCGTGGAGGATGCGGGGCTTTTCGTCCGGGCGCTCGAGGGTTTCCCTGGTCCCTACTCGTCCTACGTGTTCCAGACCCTGGGCAACGGGGGGCTGCTCAAGCTCATGCGCGGCGAGAAGGACAGGCGGGCCGAGTTCAGGTCGGCTGTCGGCTACTGCGAGCCGGGCAAGAAGCCGCAGGTTTTCGAGGGTAAGGTGGCCGGAACCCTCTCTCCTGAGGCCCGCGGGTCGGGGGGATTCGGCTTTGACCCCATCTTCGCGCCGAGCGAGGGCGATGGGCGGACATTCGCCGAGATGAGTACTGAAGAGAAGAACAAACTGTCCCATCGGGCGAGGGCAATAGAAAAATTCCTTAAGTGGCACGTTAAAGTAAAGAAAGTCTAGGTGGTCAAGTGGCAGAAAAGCCCACATGGGTCGGACAATCGCCGAGTGAGGTCGAGGAGCTAGTGGTCAAGCTGGCCAAGGAGGGGAACCCGCCCAGCAAAATTGGCGTGATTCTCCGCGACCAGCACGGGATTCCGGACGTGGAGCAGGTCACCGGCAAGAGCATGTTGGAAATCCTTGAGGCCGGCGGGGTTAAGTCCGAGGTTCCCGAGGACCTCATGAATGTCATCAAGCAGGCGGTGAATCTTTACAGTCACATGGATCGGAACCCGCGAGATTTGATTACCAGACGCGCGCTCGAGGCGATTGAGTCTAGGGTTCACAAGATGGTGAAGTACTACAAGCGCCGGGGCGTTCTCCCTCCGGAGTGGCGGTACAGCCGCGAGCGAGCGATTCTCTTGGTCCGTGAGTAGGGACGAATCAAGTATTCAGATGAATAAGAACGCGCAACGCCCAGTTTAAGCTGATGGCGGGTGCGCTTCTGCGCATGTGGAGATGAATTCTTCAGGCTCATACGTGGGGGCAACTTCTTCAGGTTTTCCACGCCTAGTCAGCAATACAACGACTCCACCAATGATTGCAGCAATAATGACCACTACCAACATAAGTGTCGGGATTTCGATGGAGGACCCACCTCCACTTGTGCCTTCACCGCCGTTCCCCCCTTCGTTGGCCCCATCTAACCCGTCTTCTCCATCTGAACCATCTTGTCCGTCTAATCCATCTTGTTCCTCTTGCCCATCTGGCTCATCTGGCCAATCTGGCCCCTCTGGCTCCTCTTGCCCATCTGGCTCATCTGGCCCCTCTGGCTCCTCTTGTTCCTGTGCCGATATGATTGGGGCTGACCAAAACAGCCTCAGAACCGCGAGCCCAATTATCAGCAACGCAGCTATTTTTCTCATTAATTCTAAATTAGGGGTTTTTAATTATTAAAATTTATGAGCCCCGCTGTGCCAATGTCTAGTTCAGGATGCCATAAAGGGACTTACTCAAGCTGCTCATCGATTTTCTTGGCTTTAATTTGTGTTGACAAGTGTTAACTTCGCAGGTTTGATATTTACTAAAATTAATATGAGGTAGGATACTCGAGGACGACATCAATGATTGAAATGTGGGCGTATTTACTTTGCGCTGGCGTTTGCGCCTTGTATTGGATTTGGAACGAGAGACATATAGCACAGGGAATCAAGGAGCACGTAATCAGTGAAGTTTACATGCATGTAGGCATGGGTATCTTTTTCACCCTTTTGACGCTCGAGTTAATCCTTGGTAACCTCGGGGCGTGGGCGCGACTAGATATCTTGTGGTTGCAAATTGTTGGTTTCATCCTTTACGCCCCCGCGACTTATCTCGTGGTAGCCTCACATACTAGTCTAGAACGTAAAGGCAGACCAGCTTCAGATCGTCTCGCTACCACAAAGTTGATTGACACCGGCATATACGGTGTTATACGTCAGCCCATGGGTTTGGGGATGGCGATTTTTTCTGTTGCACTAATTTTTCTCGGTCAGTCGGTTGTTTCGGTGATTTTGGGCGCATCATCACTGTTGTGTTTTTGGATGTCAGCTAGGACAGAAGCCGGGTACAACATAAAGAAATTTGGAGATAAATACAAAAAATACATGAAGAAAGTCCCGTTATGGAATTTTTTCAAGGGATTAAAAAGGAGGTCTTAGCGTGGCGCGCGAGGAAGTCAGGAGGTTCCAGCGGGCAGCTGACGAGGTTGCATCTTTTCTCAAACCGAAGCTAGACAGTGGCACCCGCGCCAAGATTATCACCCACACCGACGCCGATGGGATCTCGGCTGCGGCCATCCTCGCGAGGTGTTTTTACAACTACAACGTCCCGTTTCACTTGACCTTCTCACGCCCGATCAAGCCCAACGAGGTGCCGGAACTCGCGAAGGAGGACTATGACCTCTTCGTGTTCACCGACCAAGGAAGCGGCCAGGTGTCGGCCATTCACAAGCACCTGCTGGGGGCCGGGCGCGATGTTCTGATTTTGGACCATCATCCCGGGGATTTTCCAGAGCACCCGAAGCTCGCGTACTTAAACCCCCACGCCTGCGACCTGAATGGCGCAAAGGACATCAGCGCCTCAGGGGTGGTCTACTCAGTCATCGAGCGCTTGGATAAGAGTTTCAGGCCGCTTGTAGGGCTGGCGATGGTTGGGGCACTCGGCGATCGCCAGGAGTTCTTCTCGGGCTTCACGGGGGTAAATGAGGTTTTGGTCAAGCGCGCAATCGACCTCGACATGGTCGGGACTGGTGAGGGCCTTAAGCTCATCGGGAGGACGCTCAGCCCGGTTGCCGAGTGCTTGCGCCTGTCGATTAGGCCGTACCTCCCTGATCTCACGGGGGACTTGGAGGCGTGCCGCGAGCTGGCTGGGAGCCTGGGGATCTCCCTGAAGGATACGACGGCTCAGCTCGGACGCGAGAGGGAAGCCAGCCTGCGCGACGCCCTGTTCGCGCGGAGCGATGCGACGACGACCAGCGAGGACTTCCGCCACACTCTCTGGGGCACGCTTTACGCGCCAAAGGCGGGCGAGTGGGCAGGCCCTGCAGACCTTCATGAGTTCGTCGCGATGCTCGATGCATGCGAGAAACTCGGCACTCCCGAGCTAGGATTCGCTGCAGCCATGGGTGATGAAGCGGCTGCCACCAATGCGCTGGCGCTGCTCAGGAGGTATCAGGAGGAGATGGTAGCGGTTCTCCGATGGTTCGAGGATCAGCGGGAGAAGTTTAAGGCCACCCCACAGATGCGCTACATCTACGCCGGGAAGGAGGTCGATTCGAAGATGATAGGTGAGGCCATTTCGCTGGCGATGGAGTCCGGGCTGGTTGAGACTGACAGGCCGGTGATAGGGATGGTGGACTCCAAGGGAGATTTGAAGGTCTCGGCCAGGGCGACGCCAAGCTACGCTATGCAGGGGGCGGACCTCGGGGAGGTTCTCGGAAAGGTCGCGAGGGCCCTTGATGGCACGGGGGGCGGGCACGATGTTGCCGCGGCCGCTCGGGTGCCACTGGAGCGAAGGGACGAGTTTATAGCGAAATTGGACAAAACTCTAGCCCAGGTGGCTGGTGCTTAGATGTCATACGAAAACCAAGTTCGCGATCTGGTCGAGCGGGACGCGGGTTTCGCGGGAGCCCTAGCCAAGCTCAAGGAGCTCAAGAAAATCGATCGTCCCAAAATATTGAACTTTTCACACCACGACCTCGATGGCATCACCAGCGCGGTCATCCTACGCCGCTTGCTGGACAGGTATCTGGGGGCGGAAGTGACCACTAAGTTACCCTTCGCCTTTAGGCTCACTGAGCAGGAGCTTCAGGATGCGCTGGGGGAGGGAGAGTTCGACGCCCTGCTTATCTCCGACAAGGGCACATTCGCGTATTACGACGATTTTTTGAAAAAAGTCCCGGAAATTCTGATTATTGACCACCATCTGGAGGATGGGATGCCCGAGCGCTGCACAGTGCTGAACCCGTCGGCGAGGCAGGAGATCCGGTCGTCCACCTCCCTGCTTTGTCACATGTTGGCCACGAACTTGGGAGTGGCAGATGATTACGACGATTTCTTCGCCCTGCTAGGTTGCCGCGGTGATTTTGTCTTCGATCCCGTGAGCGGCGCATTGGCGGAGTTTGCTAGGCCATTCGTGGATA
>CAZKSL010000075.1:0-4498 GCA_964555495.1 Hadarchaeota archaeon (SeqCode) | reverse complement strand
TCTCAGAACCCAGAAACCAGCGCGAGTGAGTCTCGTTACCAAAGCACGCTCTGTCTTACGCAGCTGGGGGTACATGATATCTGGAACTAGGTCCGGTCTATCGAAGACGATGCAGAATACAGTTGTCCCCCTCTGCTTCAGGACCCCACTCATCTGACGGGATGTCAGGAGTTTGGCCGGTTTCGGGAAGAAGAACCTCTCGCTCGGATTGTTCAAAAAACTCTGACAGGCCCGGATGAAAGTTGCGAAGTTCTGTATAGAGACCGCTGCGGCGACGTTACGGTTCGGGTCGACGGGGTCTATTACTGTTAGGGGTTGGCCGGGGAAAAGCGCGCGCGCCTCTTCCAGATCCGGGTATTTGCCACGCGGGTCCAAGACCACGCCCGGTTCCCAGGTGCTCGCAGCTCCGACAACTCCTCTGAAAGAGCCGTAATGTAGAGTTAGGAGTTCTGCCAAGTAACCCGAAAAACCTTGGACCTGCAACTCCGCCCCGTAGGCCCCAATCCCCACAAGAAACTGTTTGAGTAGGAGAATCTCATCGGTGAGCTTTGAGGTCAGCCGCGCTTCAACATAGTGCTGATGATGGGGGGACCTATCCACGGCGCTTTGGATCTTGCTCGGGTCAGAGATGGCATAACACGGGACCAGGTCGACATCAAATCCTTTGAACTTCATCGTCACGTAGGGGTGCTCGGCGAACTGCTTCTTCTCCCGCCTACCCGCGACTTTGCCCGCGACCTCCAGGCCCCTTCGTTCGAGTTCCTCCCGCGGCAAGTTCTCTGGGAACAGGATGAAGATATCGATGTCGCGTTCATCACGCAGCCACGTCCCTCGGGCCGCCGATCCGACGAGCATTGTTCTCGCTTCAACTCCCAGCTCGGAGCAGGCATCGTCAGCACGTTTTACCAATCCATCGGCGACTTTCCTTAGCCGCTCGCGGTCCGATTTTTTGGGCTTCACCCGCTGCAGGACCTTCTCAAGGGTTTTCTCCATTATACCGCCGAGAATTGATTAACACGCCGCGTTAAAGGTTTTAGCCATTTCTAATAGCAGACCTTGTCCCATCAGGGCACCATACACAGCTGTGAAGTGGATCTCAGAGTTTCCAGTAACTACCCAAAACTTTCTTAGCTTCCCTTATCGCACCCGAGACAGGTGGTCTCGGGGGGAGCTCCGATTTTCCCCCTTTAAGGACCTTCATTATATCCACTACCGACTGACCGATAATTTTTGGAACGTAACCGCCCTCTAGCACGAAGACTACCTTGCTGTCACAAAGCTTCTCAGCCTGTTCTACGGCGAACTGAGCCAGCCACCTGTAGGCGCCGGAGGAGAGTTGAAGCTGGGTAAGCGGATCTCCCCGGTAGGCATCGAAACCTGCAGATACTGCGATTAGCTCAGGTTTGAACTGTTCACTCAGCGGCAGGAAGAGTTCGTACATGGCACTCGCGTAGTCGTCGTCGGAACTTCCGGGCGAAAACGGAACGTTCACGTTGTAGCCCTCCCCCTCACCCGAGCCTACTTCGTCTGCGAACCCAGTTCCCGGATAGAGAGTCCGCCCATCTTGGTGTAGTGACATGTAGAGGACACCCGGATCCTCGTAGAAAATGTCTTGGGTGCCGTTGCCGTGATGGGCGTCAAAATCCAAGATGAGGGCCCGCTTGAGATTGTGCCCGCGCTTGAGAGCCTCTACCATGATTGCAACGTTGTTGAAGTAGCAGAAACCGCCCCCATTGCCCCGCGTGGCGTGGTGGCCCGGGGGTCTGACCAAGGCAAATGCGTTCGAGAGCTCCCCATCCATAACTTTTTCCCCAGCATCGGCCGTGCCGCCTGCAGCCAGGAGAGCGAGATCGAAGACCTGGGGGTGGGTTGGGGTGTCTGAGTCGATTGGGGCCCCGGCCTTGCTCAGGCGGCGAACCAATTCGACATATTCAAGGTCGTGGGCAAACTCCACGACTTTGACCGAAGCGGCTCGCGGGTCCACTACCCTCGCCTTCGGGGTTCCCCAACATTCAGCTCTCTGAAGGGCATCAATAATAGCCCTCAACCTCTCTGGTCGCTCGGGGTGTCCGGGCCCCAGATCATGTTCCAAGTATTTTTCCGAGTAAACCAATCCTGTAGCCATGGCAGCACCCTACTTCATTTTCGTCTCCGCGCGCTGGATGAGCATGTAACCGCTGTTGCCTCGCCACTCCTGTCTCTTTTCTAGGATCTCAATGCGCTTTTTGAAAAATGGTGCATCCAACACGAGGGTCTCGTACTCACCACCCTCACCTGCCGGGTTTATCCCAAATCTATCTTGGAGCTCCGCCAAATCCCCAATGCAATCTTCATCTATCCCCCTCCCCAGCCAATCCTTGTCGAGTCCCTCGGCGGAGACACTGGTGATGATCGTATTGAAACCTTCAGCTAGCATCTCCTCCAAGAGTTCGAGAGGATCACGCCCCCAAAACGGGGTTATTGAAGTAAGGCCAAGCTTCTTACAAATCTGCTCGATGCGGCTTTTCTGATACGTTGACGCGATAGCTCCACTTACGATTCCTTCAACTTCAATTCCACTAAGGGTCTCCCTGAGATCTTCCAGCTCCTTCTCCTTTACTCCGCTCGTCTCGGACTTCGTCAGAGGCATCTCGGCACACTCGGCGAAGAGATCAATGAGGTGGATGTTGGGGTAATGGAACATCCAGGAGTCCTCACGTTTCGGGACCATGGCCACTATTCGTGCAATTTCGTGGCCATCTTTCATTGCGAGCCAGAGGGCATAGGAACTGTCTTTGCCTCCGGAGCAGAGAGCTGCGAGCTTCATAAGTACCAGTTATGGATATCAGCGAAAGCTATTATACGCCCTGTTGCCATAATCTAGGGGGGAGTAGATTGCGGAAGAAATCCCAGAAACCAATCAAAGCTGGTGTAGGGGTCGTACTCGCGGTAATTGGAGTGGCTCTGATATTCCTCAGGTCGGTAACTCCCGACCGGCTCATTGATTACGTTTGGATTGCCGGGGGGATTGCGCTGGTTCTGATTTACTGCGTAATCTCATGGGGCTGGTTCAAGAGTTTCTTCGGTAAGGATGCAAGCATAGCCTTAGCGACCCCGCCACTTCTGACCTTTGGAGTTCTCGCCGTGTACTCGGCACTAACTGCAACGTGGTTAGTGTCTCCCCACGATGTGGTAATGCTCGGGCTCGGCGCCGTGCTTATAGTCGTCCCCCTCGTTTTCCTATTAAGGGCCGTGAAGAGATAGGATTCGCGCATTAGTTATTTACTCGTACGGGCGACTAGCATGAAGCTAGGGATTTCCTCTCTGCTGTTCCCGGGAAAATCCGTTGAGGAAATCGTGGAAGCTGTGGCAAACCTTGAGTTCCAGTACCTCGAAGTAATTCGTGACATGCCCCATTTCACACCGGGACTTGATGTGAGTCGTCTAAAGAAGCTCCGCGAGTTAATCGACTCGCACGGGCTCGGGACCACCGTCCACGCGAGCTTTTGGGATCTCAACCCGATGAGCCACTACCCGGTACTCAGAGAACTTGCAATCTCACAGACGAAGGATTGCATCCGAGCCTGTGATGCCCTCGGTGGGGACGTGGTCACGGTTCATCCCGGGCGATGTTGGTTTAAGGAAAACGGGGAACTTTTTAACAAAGCCAAAAACTGGTACAAAAAATTTATCGTGGAATGTTTGGAGCTCTCGCAGGAGCTGGGGATTACTCTGGCCGTTGAGAGTGGCTCCTACCACGCCGACTACCCTCACACAACCGAGGAGTTCGAAGAGGTGGCCAAGGGCCTTGAGGGCCTAGGAGTCACGCTTGACGTGGGGCACGTATATCTCTCCGCCACTGCGGAAGGCAAACCCTCGCCACAAAGGAGCATCATCGAGGCGATTCAGGAAGTGGAAAATAGGCTGGCCAACGTTCACCTTCATGACAATCACGGTACTAGGGATGAACATCTGCCCCCGGGACGTGGGGAGATAGATTTTGAGCAGGTTCTCAGCGCGCTGAAGGAATCAAACTACGATGGACCACTCACCTTGGAGCCTTGGAACCCATCTGCCCCTCTTGAAGCTGCGACTGAGGCGCTGGGGCACATCCGAGCTTTGCTATAACCCTAAAGCCGAGAGTAGACCTCCCTTCAAACCCGCGAAGTACAGAATACAGGGCAGCATGATCACCCCCATGCAGTGCGTTCGTTTGACACCGACTGCGGCCGGCAGGAGCCCGATGGCAGTTGCAGTTGCCAGGACGAGCAGCCCGACTAACCCCGCGTAGTAAAAACTGATTCCAACGATACTGACCATAACGACAACGCACATCGCCCGGTAGGGGAGGCGCTGTATGTGCTTAGCAGCGAGCTTCCCCAATCTAAGGTGGATGATTGTCGCCAGCCCTCCGGCGAACAGCGCAATCCCTATCAAGAGCAGGAGCTCGTTTGCCCCCACGTCAATTATCTCACCTACTGCCACGGCCGCCCCGCTTCTAGGTCTCCCGATTGCATAG
>CAZKSL010000074.1:0-4625 GCA_964555495.1 Hadarchaeota archaeon (SeqCode) | reverse complement strand
ACCCCGACCACTCTCCCGAGGTCCAGTCAACCAGCCAGTCCGTATATGTTGTGAAGGCGCCGTAGTAACTAGTCCAAGACTCGTCGAAATCGATGCTGAGGTCAGAGAAGGATATCCAATAGCCCGCTGCCCCGTACCATCCTTCCTCTTCGCCCGAGTTCAGGATGTATGAGGTAGTTACTCCGCCTACAATTATGTCTATTCTCATGTCCGCGTTGCCAGTTAGGTTTCTTCCTCGAAACCGGTACGTGTACTCCTCTCCCGAGACATCATAGTCTATCTTGAAGTCCAAGCTCGTTGCTGATGCAATTGCTCCGCCTTCATTCTCTTCTTCCTCTTCCCACTCGTAGTAGCCTACATTGCTTATCCATCCCTCGAACGTCGTTTTGGGGCCTTCCATGAGTCCGCAGTAGAAACACGACTCATTCTCGTACGTGTAGCTGACCGCACCAGCTGCCGCCGCTCTACTTCCCTTCTCAAAGTAGAGGAAACCGTACGAACAGCTTATCGTGCCCCAGCTGTAGCTTAAGGTGTTGTCGTATATCTTCGTCCACCCGGCACTTGCCATCTCCGTCCTGTAGTAGCTCAAGATATCGCTGACGCTGGTGTTTTCAGGGGTAGTATAGACTTCGTACTCAATGCCTGACGATACGCTCTGGCCTTTGCCAAACACCCCGCTCATTAGAGTGCTGGTGGTGCCCCCAGCGACCGTGTCAGCTTTGGTGGCTCCTGTGTACTTCGGCAATCCGGCAACTCCCCCGCTTTCACCTTCAGCTCCCTCTTCGCCTCCTGAGACGAGGAAGTACGCGCCGGCGCCGATGGCGGCGATGACAATGATGATCACTATTACTGCCGCTGCGCCAATCCCTTTTTGTTTCATTTATTTGCCTCCAAAATTTTATCATGCATGCAGCCATTATTAGCCTCCCCCCGGCTTTTACTCTTTCCCCTAGAGCTTTGGCGGGGTGCGTTCCAGTCCATTATCCCCCAACTTACAGTATTGATCATGAACGTGAGTTCCTGGCCCAGCGTGCGGGAAAAGTGTTAATATCGCAAGCTTCAAGAGGGTTAGAGGACGAATCGTAAGTAGGGAGAAGAGATGTCAGCTATGGAAGTCCCCGGAGATGCCCTCGTCAAGCAGCTGAGCGAGGAGCTTAAAAAGCTGGACGATCTCAAGCCGCCCGAGTGGAGCCACTACGTCAAGACCGGGGTGCACCGCGAGCGCCCCCCTGAGCAGCCCGATTGGTGGTACGCGCGCGCGGCCTCAGTCCTCCGCCGCATCTACCTGGACGGCCCGGTAGGCCTGTCGAGGCTGAGGACCTTCTACGGGGGGCGGAAAAAGCGCGGCTCATCGCCCGAACACTTCCGGAGAGGTGGCGGGAAAATCCTCCGGACGATCCTCCAGCAGCTCGAGCACGGGGGACTCGTGGCCAAGACCGAGCGCGGCGGCCGAAAGATGACGCCCAAGGGGGCATCAATGCTAGACAGTATCTCTGCCCCGACCGAAAGCGGGGAAAAAGAGAAACCAAAGGAGTGATGAAAAATGGACGACGCGGAGGAGATAAGACAAAGGAAGCTCCGCGAGCTCCAGGAGAAACTCAATGAGCAACAGCGCCAGCGGGAACTCCAGCGACAGTACGAAATTCAAAAACGGCAGGCGCTCCAGCAGATTCTGACTCCCGAGGCGCGAAGCAGACTCTCCAACCTCCGCACGGCGAAGCCCGAATTCGTTGAGCAGCTCGAACTCCAGCTCATCCAGCTGATCAGGAGTGGGAGGGTGAACCCCCCGATAACCGACGAACAGCTCCGGGAGGTTCTAGGGCGACTCCAGAAGCGAAAGCGCGACTTCAAGATAATGAGGAAGTGAAATGGCTCGAAACAAACGGCTGCCAGTTAAGCGGAGGCTAGCAAAGGCCGGGAAACACACCCGGCGCGTTCCAATATGGGTCATGGCAAAGACCAGGGGGCATGTGCGCACCCACTCGAAGCGGCGAAGCTGGCGGAGGCAGCGAATAAAACCCTAGGTGATTGGATGGCCGAGGAACGAATTTACACCATCCCACTCCGAAAGGCCAAGAGGGCCCGGCGAAACAAACGTTCGGCCCGAGCGGCCAAGCTCGTGCGCGAGTTCCTATTGCGCCACATGAAGGCGGAGGAGGTAAAGCTGAACGACGAGATTAACCGGAAGCTCTGGGAGCGTGGGGCCGAGCACCCGGTACCCAGGATCCGCGTGAGGGCTGTGAAAAAGGACGATGGATCGGTTGAGGCCTTCCTAGCGGGGGGCAAGGCCGAAAGCGCTGGAGAAGAGCTGAAAGAGAATGAGCGTCACGAGGGTTAATTTTAGCCGACTTCCCTACCTTGGCGCCTTTGCCTTGGCAACTGACAGAGTGGCAGTAATAGCTGACATCTTTGCCAAAATCCCTGAACGAGAAATACATGAGACTCTGGATGTGAAGATGGCGCGCGCAAATGTGAGCCGTAGCCCGCTCATCGGCGTCTTAGTGGCCGGAAATTCAAACGGTGTGGTGGTCCCAGGTCTAGTAGGAACGGATGAGAAAAAGCTCGAGAGGGAACTTGGGCTGAAGGTAGTCCGGGTTCCCGGTAGATACACTGCTCTGGGGAACTTGATTTTAGCGAACGACAAGGGGGCCGTTGTCAATCCCGACCTGAATGGAGCGACCTTAGAGTTAATAGGAAAAACGCTCGACGTGCCAGTCAGAGCTGGAACTGTAGCCGGGTTAAAAAACGTCGGTGCCGCAGGAGTCGCAACAAACAACGGAGCCCTCTTGCACCCAGATGTTGATGAAAAAGAAGTAAAAATTATTGAAAAAACACTTAAGGTTCCTGCTGACATCGGTACTGCGCTGGGGGGCGTGAAGTACGTGGGCATATGCGTGATCGCCAACTCAAATGGAGCGCTCACGGGGGAAACGACAACCGGGGCGGAGCTCGGCAGGATAGAGAGCTCGCTGGGGTTCGTCTAGGTGATAAAAGTGGCAAAGATATTCCTGATAGAGGGCCGGTTCAAGTCGGGGAGACGGCGTCAGGTCTTCACCAAAGAGATGCGCGCGCTGTCCGAGAAGCAGGCTTTGGAGCGTCTTTACTCGGACATCGGAAGCAAGCACGGAGTGAAGCGGAACTTAATTCACGTCGACAAGATAACTGAAATCAACCGGAAGACGCAAAAGACCCACGCGTGATAGCACTACCGAGGTGACTCAATGGCCAAACTCTCGCCCGATGAGCAGAAGAAGCTCCAGCGGATTCTCATTGAGCTAGACAGCGTCAGGAACGCGATAGAGGCCCTGCGCGGACAGATTGGCATTCTCTCGAGCACCATCAACGAGCTCATGCTGACGACTGAGACCGTCAAGGGCGTCAGGGGACTCAAGCCGGGCACCGAGATCCTAGTCCCGGTCGGCTCCGACTCGTTCGTCAAGGCAAAAGTGACCGCGACCGACAAGGTGATAAGCGGCCTGGGGGCTGACATCGCGGCCGAGCGCGAGGCCGGGGACACCACCAGAGCCCTAGATGAACAGCGAAAAGAGTTCGAGGAATCTATCGAGAAGGCGAGGGAAGAGCTTGAGAAGCTCACCGGGCGCATAGACGAGCTCGGGCCCGAGGCTGAACGGCTTCTAGCGAAATCTAGAGAAGAATGACTTGAGAGCGCCAGATTATGACGGGGAAGTTGCATGTTCGATAGTCTGAAGAAGAAATTAAAGCGGATAGTAAAACGTGTTAGCAAGAAGGCTGAACCTGAGGCTCCCCCAGAAGCCCCGCCCAAAGCCGAGGTTCCGACCCCAAAAAAACCCGGCAAAAAAGTGAGGCGAGCGGTAAAGCGCATCTTCCGGAGGGAAATTAGCCCGTCCGATATCGATGATATCATATGGGAGCTGCAGGTGGGACTCCTCGAGAGTGATGTCGCGGTCCCGGTGGCCGACCAGATAATCGAGAGCGTGAAAGGGGGACTCACCGGGCGGAAGCTCGGGCTCAGGGAGGATCCAAAGAAGCTGGCGAATGAGGTCCTTAAGGAGGCCTTGGAGCAAGTCCTGACCACCGGGAAGAGGGTGGAACTGCTCAAGCTAATCGAGGAGAAGAAATCAAGCGGCGAACCTGCTGTGATGGTGTTCGTGGGGATCAACGGCCACGGAAAAACTACAAGCATAGCAAAGCTCGCGCGATATCTGCTGAATCACGGATACAAGCCCGTGCTCGCGGCGTCCGACACCTTCCGCGCGGCGGGTATCGAGCAACTCGAAACTCATGGTGAGCGCCTCGGCGTGCGAGTAATCAAACATAAGCGGGGGGCCGATGCTGCCGCCGTCGCCTACGACGCGGTAAAGCACGCAAAGGCCAGGGGGCTCGACGCCGTGCTAGTGGACACCGCCGGGCGAATGCAAACCAACGTCAACCTAATGGACGAGATGCAGAAGATATGCCGGGTCGCCAAGCCTGACCTCACAATCTTCGTGGGGGATGCCCTGACCGGGAACGACGCGGTCGAGCAAGCGGAGAAGTTTAATGAGACGGTTGGCATCGACGGGTCGATCCTCTGTAAGATGGACGCCGATGCCCGAGGCGGGGCGGCGCTCTCGATAGCCCAAGTGACCGGGAAGCCCATACTC
>CAZKSL010000073.1:0-4666 GCA_964555495.1 Hadarchaeota archaeon (SeqCode) | reverse complement strand
TCCGGGTCTGTTGGTTCTTCGACATAATCGACGGGGCCGTCGCACGCCTGCCCGGAAAGGTAACGGACTTCGGCGGTGTGCTGGACTCGGTCTTGGATAGGTACGTGGACTTCGTCCTCTTCGTTGGCATTATCTGGGGCGGTCTCGCAACGTTCGCGGGGTTGCAGAGCTGGTTCTGGGGTATCCTCGCACTCGCGGGGAGTCTGATGGTCAGCTACACCCGGGCCAGGGCTGAGGCGGCCGGGACGGGCAGGCTCGCGGTAGGTATTGCCGAGAGGGGTGAGCGCCTTCTGATTCTGGCTGTAGGGGCGATGCTCGCTTACACCAACTACGCGGTGGTCCTGATAGTGTTCCTGACCCACCTCACGGTAATACACAGGATGATAGTCGCCTGGCAGCGCCTGCGCTGAAGATGTAGGTAAGCTTTTGTTTGCGCGCCACGAGTTCGCTTTTTGGTGACACGATGATCTATATCGGTCCCGCGGGCATCCCGCTCGAGGCGAAGGGTAAGGGTATTGTAAAAGGCGTGGAGACGGTCGCCGAACTCGGCCTGAACGCGATGGAGGTCCAGTTCGTCCGGGGGGTTTGGATGACTCCCGAGCAGGCTGAAGAGGTTCGGGAGGTGGCCCGGGAAAAAGGAGTGAAGCTGAGCGTCCATGCTCCCTACTACATCAACTTCTGCTCCTCCAAACCCGAGACGGTGCGCAAGAGCCGGGAGCGCCTGAAGCGGGCGGCCGACATCGCAGGGATACTCGGGGCAAATATTGTGACATTTCACGCGGGCTTTTACGGCGATTACAGCAGCGAGGAGGCGATTGACGAGGTGGTCAAGAATCTGAGGAAGATAAAATTTCCGCCGGAGGTCAGGGGCGGGATTGAGACGATGGGGCGCCAGAAGCAGTTCGGCACCCTTGACGAGGTTCTGGAGGCAGCTGATGCCTCCGGGCACCTACCGGTCTTGGACTTCGCCCACATCCACGCGCGGTCTGATGGGGGCCTCAGGGAGAAGGAGGACTTCCTCGGCGTGCTGAAGCGAGTAAAAAAGAGGCTGGGCTCCGGAGTGGTTAAAAATATCCATACCCACTTCACGGGAATCAAGTACTCTAAGGGAAACGAGCGCAAGCACCTCACTCTGGCCGAGGGCGACTTGAAGTTCGAGCCGCTCGCCGAGGCGTTCGTCGAAATGAAGCTGGAGCCCACGGTAATCTGTGAGTCGCCGATTCTGGAGAAGGACGCGCTTAAGATGAAGGAAATATTGGGGAGGCTAACCTGAGCTCAACTCGCCTGCCAGCTTTTCCCGGGCCACCTTCCTCTGCTCGCCGCTTTCCATGTTTCGGAGCGTGATTTTTCCCGCCTTTAGGTCCTCTGGCCCCACCACTGCGGCATACTTGGCGCCACGGGCGTCGGCGTATGAGATGGCCTTGCTCAGGCTCCGGCCCATCAGGTCCACATCCACTGAGATCCCGGCCTGTCGGAGTTCTTTGGCAATATCTAGGGCCTCGTCCAGCACCTCGCGCTTCGCCGGTAGCACCATGCAGTCCAGTCGCTCCCTCGGGGTTTCGACTCTCTGCTCCTTCAGCGCGCGGGCAATCCTATCTACTCCGAAGCCCACTCCGACCGCGGGGCAGGGCTCGCCGCCGAGGAGTTCGATCAGCTCGTCGTACCTCCCGCCTCCCCCGAGCTGGACCCCACCAGCGTAGAGTTCGAACACGAAATCCGTGTAGTACTCGAGCCCCCGGGCGATCCCGAGGTCTATCTTGAAGTCTCTCACGCCGAATTGCTCGAGCCGCTCAATTATCTCTCCGAGGTTCTCGACCGCCCTCTTCGCCTCAGGCATTTTCCCGACCAGCTTCTCGGCATCGTCTAGGACATTTCGGCCACCGCGCAGGGAAATGATTGACCTGAGCAGCTCCGCATCTTTTCCCTTCACCTTCGCGCGCTTCAGTTCGTCCCGCAGGCGCTTCTCGTCGCGGCTATCGATCGCGCGCATAACCGGGTCTTGATTGACACCATCGACGCCCGCCTGTCTCAGGATTTCCCGCAGGAGCCGAATGTTACCGACTCGGAGCTCGTATTCTTTCAGCCCAAGTTGCCTCGCCAAGTCACTCGTGAGGGCGGCCACCTCGGCGTCGGCCTCCGCTCGAGGAGAGCCGATGATTTCAGCTCCAGCTTGGAGAAACTGTCGCCACCGTCCTCGCTTGACCTGCGGGCGCTCGTACCTGAAGCACCTACCAAAGTAGAATAGCTTCAAAGGTTTTGGCGCGGATTTGAGCTGCTCGTTGTAAAGGCGGACCACAGGGGCCGTCAGCTCAGGCCGCAGGGCCAGCTTGCGCCCCGATTTATCCTTGAATGCGTAAATTTGTTTGACCACATCTGCCCCGCTCTTTTTGGTGAACAGCTCCAAGCTCTCGAAGACGGGGGTTTCTACTTCTTGGTAGCCGTAGCGTTGGAAAACGCTGGCCATGACTCGCCCGACGTAGCGCACTCTCGCCAGCTCGTCTCCGAAGAGATCGCGCGTTCCTCGAGGGCATTGCATTTTGACCGCCTAGCGCCCTTATCGAGGCGAACTTCTTAAATGCTTTCTCCAGAAGCGTCAAAAATCCGGAGCATTCAGTGTTTGTAGTTTAGGTCTGCACGCCGAAGGTCCAGGTGGTGGACCAGTCCGACTCGTTCCCGGCCGCGTCACGTGCTCTCACGTGCCAGGAGTAGTTGTCGTCCGCGAGGCCCGGCGCTGAGACAGTGTAGGTGTTGTCGGTGAGGCCGGTCTCGTCTACCTCGGGCGACGAGAAGTCCGCATTGTTGTCAGCTTCCAGGTCGTAACTCTCGGCATCGCTGACCTGGGCCCACCCGAAGGTCACCGTGTTGTCGCTCAGGGCGGCGTTATCCAACGGGGACTGAAGGGTCGGCGCGTTTGGCTCGACAGTATCGATTGTGAAGGCTCGGGTCGAGGACCAGCCAACGGTTTCGTTTCCCTCGTTGAACCCCCGGACGCGCCAGTAGTAGGTGCTGTCGGCCAGCGTGTTATCTGGCGCATACGATAGGTCCGAGGTGTTTTCGAGCACCTCCGGAGATGAGAAATCGGAGTTATTATCTACGACGAGTTCGTACTTCACTGCCCCGATCGAGCTGGTCCACCTGAGGGTCAGCACGGGGTTGTTGGTAACCGCTTCATCAGCTGGCGATGCAAGCCTCGGGACGTGGTTGACTTTAGCAACCTTCACTAAACCATTCGGACTAGTGTGAGCGATTTCTAGATAATCAGCGCCTTCAAGGTTCCCTTCGAATACCTTCATAGCCATCAGAGTAGGACGCCCGTTTATCTCGGCCGATACCGCTTCAATAAGCCATGCAGTTGCTATGGTACCGTCTTCATAAGTGAAAACGAGCAACGTTTCCAGAATGTCTACGGCGCCCGACGGTGAGGAGAACCCGCCGTATGAATATGACGTTATTTTCTCCGTTTCATCTACTGCTAATACTGAATTACCGTAACCGTCTAGATACAGGTTTTCATTTTCAGTCCTGAGGTAGACATCTCCAGTTTGTGTATCGAGCACGATATTTTCCCGGTTTTCGCCAAAATTGAAGATATAGTTCTGGCCTTCCGTACCCTGGGATTGAAGTTCCGTGTTTATCCTCTTCGCATTCCACAATATGTTCATGGGCTGTGTGTTGTTGTAATAACTCCACGCCGAATAGTACTCATTGTAGATGAAGACTACGTAGTCAATTTTGCACCCGTAATTGTCCCGATAGGCGTGCATAAGCCACTGAAATTCATTTTCATCCATGGTCGGGAGGCGCTGGACATCAATCCGCCTACCATTGATTTGATATTGTCCAAGGTAGGTTATATCGACGCCATAAATGTAGCGCATGTCATCTACTACCGTGTAGATGTAATCGGGGGGTCTCACAGTTCCTTCTTCGTTCTCCCACTTCCCTTCTTCGGATCTTGTTTCCGCACCATCAGTCACCGTTGCTCGTTCAGAAACACCCGTGAGCAGATGCCCATATGACCACTGGATGGATACCACGGAGTTCTCCGGTGTGTTCTCTCGAAGCCAGTCAAAAGTCTCAATGAACTCCGCGTCGAGGCCACTAATGCTCCATTCAGGTGGCGGAGTTGTCTGGTTAGCAATTGCGCATGAATTCTGAATAAACGGTGTCATCAGAAGCGCGCAGCAAAGCGCGAATAAGACAGGTTTATGGAGATGTCCCATCCAGTCCTGCATTGACGGTTCACGCGACAGCCACCAGAATACGGAAATTGACGCGCCGACACCAACGCCGGCCAAAACTGGCACTATCGGCCACCATAACCTCTCAAATCGCGCCTGACCCTTTCCGGGCCAAACCATCCCTATGAGCACGATGAGCCACACTATTACCAATAACCCTTCGCGCCGGAACTTGAATTTCCCTCCCCGTTTCATCCACCAGACAGTTAATAGTGTTAGGGCCACGAAGACAAGGATGATCGCGGTTAGGGTGCCGTCAATGTAAAATTTAGAAAAGGTTTGATCCAATGAAGGAGACGCTTGCATCTCGCTTGCATATCTTGAAGCCCATAATCCTCCCCCGCCCCCCCCGATGCCGAGGTAACTCAAAATTGTCTGCATGAACCCGCCCCACTACGAGGGACTGCGACCGCCCAGCCCAGTCA
>CAZKSL010000072.1:0-4707 GCA_964555495.1 Hadarchaeota archaeon (SeqCode) | reverse complement strand
GTTCTCTGGCGGAACTCGGGGACTTTGCATAGGGCACGTTTGCCCGGAAGCCGCAGAGGGTGGATTAATCGCTGTTGTCAGGGGTGGTGATGAAATATCTATAGACATTAAACGGCGGAAACTCGATCTCTTGCTTCCAAATACTGAGATAAAGAAGCGGATGAATCGGTTCAAACCGAAAATAAAAGAGAGGAAAGGATATCTCAACTTGTACGCGAGAGCCGTGAGCTCGGCGTCCGAGGGGGCTGTCTTCAGTGGGAATGACAATAGCTGAGAAGATTCTCGCCAGAGCGTCGGGGCTCGGACAGGTCAACCCCGGGGAGATCGTTCAAGCAGGCGTTGACTTCGCAATGATCCACGATCTCACTGGCCCCATGACTATTGAGGGCATGAGGGAGATCGGCGTGAAGAAAGTATGGGACCCCAACAAGATCATGGTGATATTTGACCACCAGTCGCCAGCCGATTCGATCAAGATTGCGCAGAGTCACGCGATGTTGCGCGAGTTTGTAGCGGAGCAAGGTATTTCAAAGTTCTACGATGTGTTTGAGGGAGTATGCCATCAGGTTTTGCCGGAGAAAGGCTTCGCGCTGCCGGGGCGTTTGGTTGTTGGCGCCGACTCGCATACCTGCACATACGGCGCGCTTGGATGTTTTGCAACCGGGATCGGGTCGACGGACATGGTCGCGGTGTTTATACAGGGGAAGCTTTGGTTGAGGGTTCCGGAAAGCTTGAGGATAACTGTCAATGGCAGGCTTCAAAAGCACGTGGCAGCAAAGGACCTAATCCTCCACATCATTGGCGACATCGGGGCGGATGGCGCGACCTACCGTTCCATTGAATTTGCTGGAGAGGGGATCAAAAAGATTACCGTGGCTGGTAGGATGACGATGTGTAACATGGGGGTGGAGATGGGTGCAAAGGCCGCGATCGTTCCTCCCGATAAGAAGACCGAGCGATACCTCGCCAAACGAGCAAATGAGGAATATGCAACCGTAAGCTCAGATGAGGACGCCCGTTACATTGAGGAGAGGAGCTACGATGCTTCGGCCTTAGAACCACAAGTGGCATGTCCCCATGAGGTGGACAATGTAAAACCCGTGAGTAAGCTGGGGGACGTTAAGGTTGATCAGGCATTTCTGGGGAGCTGTACCAACGGAAGGTTTGAGGACCTTGAGGAGGCAGCCAAGATACTGAAGGGAGAGAAGGTGAATGAGGGGGTTAGAATGTTGGTGGCACCAGCATCGCGTGAAAATTATCTAAAAGCGCTGGAGAAGGGAGTCCTAAAAACTCTCGCGGAGTCTGGGGCTCTGATACTGAATCCCAGCTGTGGAGCATGCATGGGATCTCATGTTGGAGTCCTCGGTCCAGGGGAGGTGTCCATCTCCTCCTCCAACCGCAATTTTAAAGGGAGGCAGGGGAGCCCCGATGCTTTTGTCTACCTAGCATCTCCGGCCACAGTAGCCGCTTCTGCTGTAACGGGTAAGATCACGGATCCGAGGGAGATTAAATGACGAGGGCTTGGGTATTCGGGGACAATATCTCCACAGATTTAATCATTCCAGGCCGATATCTAGTCGACCACGAGCCTAGCAAGCTAGCAAAGCACGCGATGGAGGGGGCCGACCCGAAATTCGCTGAGAGAGTTCGGAAGGGCGACGTGATTGTCGCGGGGAAGAACTTTGGATGTGGATCGAGCCGTGAACAGGCGCCAGTAGCACTAAAGGGGGCGGGCATTTCGGCGATAGTAGCCGAGTCCTTCGCTAGAATATTCTATCGCAATTCGATTAATCAAGGGCTGCCAGCCCTGACTTGCAGGAATGGGCACAGGGGCTTCAAGAGTGGGGATGAAGTCAAAGTTGACTTGAAAGAGGGAACCGTGCGCAACCTGAAGACGAATAAGACCCTCAAAGCCGAACCTCTACCGCCCCTCATGCTCGAGATAGTAAAAGCGGGCGGGCTGCTTCCGTACTTAAAGCAGACTATTTAAGGAGCAGCAACCTGTATTCTAAAACTCAAGGAGGCCGATGGAAATGGTACTCGAGGGCGTTAGATTCGATGACTTGGAGAAATCTAGGAAAAGATATCTGGAGAGGGTAAGGAAACTCAGCGCTCCAAAATTTGATCCCGACAAATGGGATGAACTCAGGAAAACAGTATATGACTCCCGCAAGCTCGATGTGGACGTGATTATCGACGACACGACGTTGAGGGAAGGGCTCCAAATGGCGGGATTAACTAGCCCCCGCCCAGCCGATGCGTGTAAAATAGCTTGCCTGCTCCGAGACATCGGCGCCGAGAGGCTAGAGGTCCTGACGTACGCGAGATCCGACCAGGAAGCAATTAGGATGATGGAGGACGAGGGTCTGGGGGGAATGCTGGCCGCTTGGTCCAGAGCTGCCAGGAAGGACGTTGACCTGGCGCTGGAGCTTGATTTTGAACAAATTGGCATCTCCCACCCAGTTTCATATATCCACTTCGAAAAATGGCCTAGCACGCCACTACAGCAACTTGTTGAGAGGGTCGTGGATGCCGTGCAGTACGCCAAGGACCATGGGCTGACCGTCTTCGTGCACGGCGAGGACAGCACCCGGGCAGACTGGGAGTTCGAGAAGGCTTTCATAAACAGCGTGGCGGAGGCCGGGGCGAGTGTGTATCGAATCTGCGACACCGTCGGATGCGGTTTATCCGACCCTCAGGCCCCCTTGCCGCAGGGGATTCCGGCAAAGGTCAGGCGGATGAAGAGAGAGACCAAGATCCCTTACGTGGAGATTCACGCACACGATGACCTCGGCGGCGCGATCGAAAATACTATGGCGACCATTAGGGCGGCCTCAGGCCTATATGACAAAGTATACGTGAGCACCTCCTTCCTCGGGATTGCTGAGCGATCTGGAATGGCGGAGACCGAGAAGATCATCATGAGCTGTTACATGCAGTATGGCGTCGACAAGTGGAACCTGAAACCCCTGCGGGAGCTAACCGAGTTCCTCACCTCGTCGACCAACTTCCGCCTGCCCGCGAATAAGGCAATAGTCGGCAACGAATCGTTTGCGCACGAGTCCGGGATACATGTCCACGGCGTGTCGATCCTGCCCCTGAGCTACGAGCCCTTTCCTCCCGAGTTGGTTGGACAGAAGAGGAAGATAGTCATCGGCAAGCGATCGGGAAAACACGGTGTAAGGCTAAAGCTTGAGGGGGCCCTAGGGCGAAAGATCGATGAAGAGAACCCTAGGTTCGTTCAACTCCTGGACACAATCAGAAAGAAATTTGCCAAGGGGCGCAGGAGACTTCGAGTGAGCGATGAGGAATTCAAGCGATACGCGCGAAAGGCAGGATTCAAAGTCCCAAATTAAACTCTAGGGAGGGTTTCGTGTGGCAAACCGGACGGTAGTGACGATACCTGGCGATGGGGTAGGACCTGAGATTATTGAGGCGACTTTGCATGTTCTCAAAAGTCTAGACCTAGGACTGGATTTCGTCGTGCGTGAGGCGGGGCATAAGTATTGGAAGAGGACTGGCGAGCCGATATCGGGTGAAGTCATAGACGAAATTAGGGATGGAGAAGTTTGTTTAAAGGGGCCAACCCTCACTCCCGCTGGACCGGGGACCTACAGAAGTGTCGCCGCAACCCTGCGGCAGGCTTTGGATTTGTACTCTAACGTGCGACCCATAAAGTCTAGGAAAGGTGTCAAGTGCCTCTACAGGAACCTGGACTTTGTCATCGTCAGAGAGAACACGGAGGGGCTTTACGTGGGACTAGAGCACGCGCTCGGCGACATCGCAATCGGACTGCGCAGGATAACGAAGGGGGGGTCGCGAAGGATCGCCAAGTTTGCATTCGAGCTCGCGAAATCGGAGGGGCGCAAGAAAGTAACCGCCGTTCACAAGGCGAATATCATGAAAGAAACGTGCGGGCTCTTCATAAAGACCTGCAAAGAAGTGGCATCGGAGTACCCGGAAGTCCGGTTCGAGGAGATGCACGTGGACGCTGCTGCCCTCAAGATGGTCACGAACCCACGGGACTTCGATGTCGTTCTCACAACGAACATGTTTGGCGACATCTTGTCAGACGAGGCGGCGGGGCTGGTCGGTGGGCTCGGCCTTGCTCCGAGCGCGAATATTGGTGATGAGCATGCAATGTTCGAGTCAGCGCACGGAACCGCACCTGATATAGCGGGCAAAGGGATAGCGAATCCCTCCGCTATGATCCTATCCGCAGTTTTGATGTTGAAACACTTGGGCAAGGGGGAAGATGCCAAGAGGTTAGAAGGGTCTTTGGATAAGGTGCTGGCAGAGGGAAAAGTTTTGACGCCGGACTTGGGTGGAAATGCGAAAACTATGGATATGGCAGAGGAGGTGGCCAAGAACCTCGGCTAGGGTTCACCCGTCCTCAAATTGCCACGATCAAGTCACTAAAATAACGAACGAATAGAGCCCCGTGAAAATGAAAAAGACTAGGGAAGACGGGACTAGGAGCCAGTTATGGACGGGTCTCGCCTTCTTCAGAGGGTTCAGCATCGACTTTGAGCACTTTTTCCTCATTCGGAAGAGGGAAATCGATAGATAAACTAGCAGCGCCCAGGCGATGATTGGCACCATCGTGAGTAAATTCGCGTGAAGCGATGTCGGCGCACTTTGGCTTCCAAAGTTGGCCCAGAGCACGCTGAGCAGAGTTGCCAAGCCGAAGACAATCGCGGCCCCAAA
>CAZKSL010000071.1:0-4767 GCA_964555495.1 Hadarchaeota archaeon (SeqCode) | reverse complement strand
GGGCATATCGGATCACGACTCCGTGGGGGGCATTGAGGAGGCGCTTGAGGCGGGCGAAAAATTTGGCGTCGAGGTGATTCCCGGGATCGAACTGAGTTCCGAGCTGGGGACAAGGGAGGTTCACATACTCGGATACTTCATCGACTGGCGCGATAGGAAGTTCCAAGTCCTTCTCAACATGATTCAGGACGTTCGAAAGTGGCGGGCTCGGAAAATAGTGGAGAAGCTCCAGGGCCTCGGCCTCGATATTACCTATGAGGAGGTGCTTGAGGAGGCCGGCGACGCAAAGGCCATATGCAGGCCCCACATTGCCCGAGTGATGCTAAAACACGGCCACGTTAGGGAACTCCAAGATGCTTTCGACCGGTATCTGAAAAATGACGGTCCTGCGCACGTGAAGCGACACGAAATGTCGCCTTCCGATGCAATCCAGTCCATTCTCAATGTTGGGGGGATTCCGGTGCTCGCGCATCCTGTCTTCGCTCAAATTGACGATATGTTGCCGGCTTACATCGAATTAGGTCTCCGAGGGCTTGAGGTATATCACATCAAACATGGTGAGGAGGTAAGCAGGCGCTACGAGGGGCTGGCGCAGAGGTATAATTTACTCATCACTGGGGGAACAGACGCTCATGGCATGGACGACCGCGTGGGGACCGTTCGAATACCCTATGAATATGTCGAAAGGCTGAAAGCCGCACATAAAGCCAAGTCACAATTGGTGTAGTAATAAAGTGTTGTCACTCTCAGGAGACGAATGATTACTCCTTGACTATCTCTGTGCCAGTCTTACCGTCTAATGCGCCTATCGCCTTGTCTAGCGAGGTGATTATTGCTCTTTCTCCACCCCACTCGAGGAACCTTATGCACGCCTTGACCTTGGGCCCCATGCTCCCAGCGAGGAAGTGCCCCTCATCGAGATATCGCTTGGCCTCAGCCAGCGTCATTCGGTCTATCTCTTTCTCGTTAGGATTTCCGAAGTTCAGCTTTACTTTTTCGATGTCGGTCAGGATCAAAAAGACATCGGCGCCGACGGCCTCAGCCAACCTCTCACCTGCGAGGTCCTTGTCTATCACCGCCTCGACCCCGCGATAATGCATATCCTTATCCAGCGTCACCGGTATCCCCCCTCCACCAGAGGCAATGACGATTACCCCTGCGTCAACCATTTTCTTTATCGCCTCGGCCTCGACGTTGGTTATTGGATCAGGGGACGGAACCACCCGCCTCCAGCATTTTTCCCCGGCGGGCTTGACTTTTTTCACTATGTACTCAGGGTGTTTGCGCTTGAGTTGCTTGGCCTCGTCCTCAGTAAGGAAATTTCCTACTGGCTTGGAGGCGTTTTTGTCAGTGAGTTCCGGGTCGTCCCGGTTGACCTGGACCCGGTTTACCACTCCGCAGACCGGAACGTTAACTTTGAGTTCTCTGAGGTAGTTATCCAAAGTCTGCTGCAACATGAAACTAATTTGCCCCTGGGTCATCGCGACGACGACATCCATGTCTTGGTCTGGCACGAAGTCTTTGCCAGCGTCCTGTTGCACCAAGAGGTTCCCCGCCTGCGGCCCGTTGCCGTGGGTGATTATCAATCGATCCTCTGGCCCCATCCGTTTCACTATCTTCGCTAGGAGCTTGGTGGTCACTTCACAATTTTTGAACTGCTCATCGGTCGTGCCACGCTCGTCGGCTTGCTTGATTGCATTTCCACCTAGGGCAACCAGTAGCCTCATACCATTACCGAATTCTCAATATTCAAACAAAGTAATTAAAATGTGCACCACTGGATTTCGCGGAGGCACTACGAAAATCTTAAACCAGAGCCCAACGTTATTTAAAGTCTGCTTTGGTGGGGCCGATGCCGGATAAAGAGAAAATCACAGAAATCCTAAAATCTGCTAGAAAGCAAAATAGGCGCGAGCTGACGGAGTACGAGTCAAAACAGGTTTTGTCCGCCTGGGAAATCTCCACTACGCGAGTGGGATTGGCGCGAAACGTCCTCGAGGCAGTGAGGGCCGCTCGAAAGCTGAAATATCCGGTTGTCCTGAAAATAGCTTCCCCGGACATCCTCCACAAAACAGATGCGAATGGAGTTAGGGTGGGTCTGAGTTCTGAGCTAGAGGTTCGCCAGTCCTTTAGGCAGATAACATCAAACGCGAAAGCCTACAAAGAGGACGCCGATATCTGGGGAGTCACTGTCCAGGAGTACCTCCCCCCAGCGCGGGAGGTCATCATTGGTTTGATACAGGACGAGACCTTCGGCCCAACGCTCATGTTTGGCCTTGGTGGAGTCTGGGTGGAGGCCCTAAAAGATGTCAGCTTTAGGCTCGCTCCAGTCTCGGATGAAGATGCCCAGGAGATGATTCGGGAGATTGGAGGATATCCGGTGCTCAAGGGCGCGCGCGGGGAACCGCCAGCGGATGTTGATGCACTCGTAGTTATGCTGCAAAAGGTTGGAAAATTGGTATCAGAGTTTGATGAGATTTCTGAAATGGATCTCAACCCGGTCTTCGTATTTGAGAGGGGCAAAGGCGCTATGGTGGTTGATGCCCGGATAATCCTGAAGGAAGCCGAGGAAGAGAACTAACGACATTATCTCTTAATGTACCGCCCGTGCCCCGGTTTGCCTAAGATGTCCCCATCTTTCGCGATTATTTCACCACGAGATATCGTCATTACTGGCCAGCCCTTCACCTCCATGCCCTCGTAGGGCGTCCACCCCACCTTGTAGTGAAGTTTTTCCGCCTCAATCTTCGCGCGCTTCTCCATATCGATTATTACCAAGTCAGCGTCAGATCCAACGCGGATGGCGCCCTTCTGGGGGTAAAATCCGAAAGTTTTGGCTGGCCGCGCGCAGAGTGCATCAACCAAACGCTCAATGGGAAGTCTGCCCCGCACCACACCCTCGCTCATCATTAGCGGCAGCAGCGTCTCCACCCCCGGAGCACCGATCTGTGCATCCCATATGTTATCCCATCCAACCTCCTTTTCCTCCCGCGTGCCCGGGGCATGGTCAGTCGCAATGATATCAATCGTGCCCTCGGCTAGGGCCTCCCAGAGGGCGGCTTTGTCAGCCTCAGTCTTGAGTGCCGGGTTTACCTTCAGGTAGGGCCCCTTCTCATCCATATCATCCTTGGTGAAGAGGAGATAGTGTGGGCACGTCTCGGCAGTTACTTTGAGCTTCTCGTTTTTTGCTCTCTTCACCAACTCAGCGCCTTGACGCGTGGTAATGTGTGCTAGATGAAGTCGGCAACCAACCTCACGTGTCTGCTTGAGCACCCACTCAACTGCTTTCTCTTCCGCTTTGTTTGGCCTCGACTCGGCGTGGGCCAGAGGGTCGCTGCGCCCAGCCTCGCGAAGCTCCTTCGTTTTTGCCTGCAAAATTTCATTGTCCTCGGCGTGGACGAATGAAGTACTGCCTGCCTCGTCAATCGCGCGCATCAGCTTAACGAAGGTTGGTTCATCAACGCCGTAGGGAGCACAGGTGAACAACTTGAAAGCCCTGACTCCCAGCTTGGTGTCGGCAGCGATGTGCTCAATAGCGGCACCCGTCATATTCCCCGCGTATAGAGCGAAATCAATCAGGCTCTGCCTCTCCCCGATCTTGATGGCTTCCTTTAGTTCCTCCGGCGCTAGCATCGGGGTGTCAAGTGGCATTACAATTACAGAAGTCACTCCTCCCGCCCCCGCCGCTCGTGAGCCACTCTCGAAATCTTCTCGGTGGGTGTAGTTGGGGTCGTAAAAATGCACGTGTGAGTCAATTGCCCCGGGCATGACTAGCTTGCCTTTGGCATCGATATCTTGCTCACCCTTTGGTAGTTTACTCCTTGATACCTCTGCGATGCACCCCCCTTCAACTGAAAGTCCGCCAGCCACCACGCCTTCTGGCAAAACTAGTCGCGCGTTTCGAATAACTAGCTCGGCCAAGGGAATCACCAGCTGAGTATCTACAGTTAGCTCCACGACTTGACAGCTGCTTTGATGTCTGCCTCTGTAACTGTCTTTGCACCGCGATGTTTTGCCATCCTCATCGCCTCCTTTGCTACCTCGCTCCCGAGAGATTCGAGAACCGCACTGAGTTCCAAGGCAGCCCCCCGTGAGACCCTAACGTTACCTACCCTACGAATCAACCTGTCCATAACAGAGAGCGGAAACGTCGGCATCACTCCACCTTGTTTGCCTTGGTCGATGAGGTTTATTTGGCTTTGGGCGTGCGGCGAAAGCTTAAATGTTTCCGCACGTTTCGTTGAGAAGGAGGCGAGGTGTTGGTTGATCTGCTAATTGAAAACGGTCTGATTGTCACCATGGATAAGGATCGCCGCATCTACAAGAAAGGTTCCGTCGCTATTGAGGATGGGAAGATCAAAGCCGTCGGGAGGTTCAAGCGCAAGGGCAAACCGGACGAGGTGATTGACGCTCGCGGGAAAATTGTCATGCCCGGCCTGATCTGCGCCCACACTCACATGTATGGGATGCTCCTTCGCGGTGCTCCTCTAAAGATTGATCCCCCAACGGACTTCTCCCAGATCCTCCAGCGCGTCTGGTGGCCAATGGATGAGGTCATGACCAAACGCGACGCGCAGGCTAGCGCGCTCATCTCCTGCCTAGAGTTCATCAAGACCGGAACGACATTCTTCGCCGACACCTACTCCGGTCCAGAATCAATAACGGGGGTACTCGACCGCATTGCCTCGGGTGTCCAAGAATCAGGAATTCGCGGCCTAATCGCATTTGAAGCTACTGAGCGAGCAACTCATGCTCAGGGCGCGAAGG
>CAZKSL010000070.1:0-4774 GCA_964555495.1 Hadarchaeota archaeon (SeqCode) | reverse complement strand
TGCACGTAGACCGCTTTTCGAGAGCGGCACCATAAACCACTCGGACACCTCTCCGTGGCAATAAAATTGTAGCGGAAACAGGAGAGAAGGGCAAGGGTGAGGTCAATGATAGTGTATCGGGGCTATTCGTACCGGGGGGCGCGGCCGGACGATACCCAGAAAATGGGCCGCTTGACGTTCCTGACGATGATGGGTCCGTGCTGGACGCCCGGCGGCACATACGCGGCGAAGCTCCGGTCCAGGGTGTTCACCTCGTTATCAATGATGATTTCTATCTCCGCGCCGAGGTCCTGGATGTTCTCATAGTTGAACCCGTAGAAGCCGAGCATCTCCCCGAACTCGTGGGTATGGGATTCGCAGAGCTTTATTTCCTTTTTCGCGCCGGGCAGTATCCAGTTCGTCTCGGCAAATAGCTCGGCGCCGGGGACGACCTCGTCGTCCACGGTGATGACGGGCTTCACGATAGCAGGGTCCGTCTGTGTTTGGAAGGGCGGGCGGACAGGGTTGGCCTTGGCTTTATCGATACCGTACTTGGAGTTTTTTCCCATCGTAAGCAACCTCTTTCTGATGATAGTCCTCCGGTTAGACGTACTTATCCCCGGAGCCGAGCGTCATGTGGAACATGGGGGCGTCCATCCGGCGGAACACCAGCGGGCAATGTTCCATGTTGGCGGGGATGTAGACCATGAAGCTCTTCGTGAAGACGAACTTCTCATCCTCCAGCCAGAACTCTATCTCCCCGCCGAGGTCCGAGGGGTCGTCCACGTTGGTGCCGAAGTAGCTGAATATCTCGATGAAGGGGTGGGAGTGGGGGGCGATGCCCGGAACCTTCCCGCTCTTGACGAGCTCCGGCGTGACCAGCTCTGGCATGGGCATGCGTATCTGCCGCTGGTCCTTCATGTGGGAGGGCCACTGCCAGGTGTATTCCCCGTAGAACGCGCCGGGTAGAACCTCGTTGTCCATCCAGATAACGTGCTCCAGCCCCAGTCGATAACCATCCGCGTAACCCTGCCGGATGAGTTGGGGCCCCTTGTAGCCCGGCATGACGACGTTCCGTTTCAGCTCCGTCGTGATGTACTTACCATACTTTGACGTCATGTCTGTATCTCCTTTTAACGTTTTAGTTGGATTAGGATAGGTTCAACTCGGACACCTCTCCGTAGCTACTAAAAGCAAGGTTCGCGCATATTAGTAAGGAATCAAAATTAAACATAATCATAGACAAGAGTGAATAGCCTCACATAATTTTTCGATAAAGTTGACTGATTTTTCAACATCATTCTCTGAAATAGGCCATCTAGAGTTGGGATAGCTAGGATCCATATCAGCTTCGTGTGCAATTTTGTTTCTTCGGTCAATAATCAAATTCAAAGTATCTCTTACGTCGCTATCTGACATTGCCATAATTCTGCTGACCTCTTGCCATAAACTAATTCCAGAAAATAAACGAATACCATCAGCAATACGGTCAGGTCTCTGGAATGATAGATAGCTGTGACGCTCACGAACTTCATTGACAAACCAAGAACTATCAACAGTTGAAGAACCTTCTATTACTGAGTCTATGGATACGCGAAAATTTAAAAAACCTTGAGTTCTATTACGCCTTCCATCAAAACACTCCTGCATACCAAATACAATTATCTGATGTATGTAATAATCGAGAGCACTTACGACAAGAACAATTTGAGCGCGTAAAATGTCAGAAGTCTCTATGGCTGTTGTCGTAAGACCTTCTAAAGCTTTGCGAATTGCTTCAAGGGCTCTTACGCGAGATATATTCAACCTGAAGTTTTCGATTATTTCGTCCATGACGTTAACGAAATAACGCGGTCAGCTCCTTGTGAGAATAACTCTCGGAATCTAGTCATTGATGCTTTGGTGCGAGAGAGCACAACTCCAGTTTGTTCTAATTGTGTATCGCTAAGACAAAAGATTGGTGCCTTGTGTCTTTGTGATAAAGCAATAAGGCTATTAAAGTCAGACATTTGTAGAAGAGGTTGACCAAAGTCAATTCCATTGCTCTCATAAGCTTCTTTAGGTAATAACATACCATGTGCCTCAAGAACAGGAGCCAATTCCGTTAGAATTCCGTTATTAATAGCATCTATCCATTTTTGGAAGGGTAAAGAAGGCGTTTTTCCTTCTCTTAAACGGTATTTTTGAACAATAGTGCCAAGAAATTTTGGGGTAACTTCTGGGAAAGGATAGGTGGCTCTTTTTAAAGAAGGTAAGCTCTGAGCCTTTCTTGACCAATCCATCCATTTAGGCAGTATAGAAGATAGTGAGTCAATAGCCATAACAGAGAAATAATCAGGAGCCATAGGCACTATAAAATAATCACTAGTCATTAGTACATTTTGATTTATTGGTCCTAGGCTGGGGCTCATATCAACAAGAATATAATCAGCTTCATATTTTTCGGCGGTGTTGTGAAACAGATAATGCAAAGAGCCCGGGAGATTTTGGAGAGTAAGTAAAGAACTTGAAAGCTCTTGTGCAATGCCTAAAGTAACTTCGTATTCAGCTATTCCAATATGTCCAGGTAGCAGAAACATGTTGGGCTGCCCCGGTATGACTTCACAATTCGCTGGAGATATTCTAACAGGACGAGATTCAAATGCAGGTGATAATCCGTCTTTGATATTTCTAATCCCTTCTCTCTCGTATATTTTCGCAAATTCTTTGGAGCCGATGTAACCCAATACCATACCTGTTAAGTTGCATTGAGGGTCACAATCAACTAATAATATTCTTTTTCCTTTTTCAGCCATCATCCACCCTAGGTTAAAGGCTGTAGTAGTTTTACTAACGCCTCCTTTATGGTTAAAAAGAGAAATCTGAATAGTCATGAGAAATACGCCTCCTCATGTATAGTTATCTACTATTAAGTCATTAAAAGACATTATAACATCTTTTTGAAATGGGAAATAGGAATAATTTGCTAATCGTTTGCTAACGCACGAAAACAAATGGGGAAATATAGCACGGTTAATCGTGCAATTATAAGATAAGGCATGTAGAGCTAAGTAAAAGTGCCCTAAAACGGCTTGGCTACCCCGTCTTGCCGATGAACTTGACCGTGGCCGGTTTCTGCACCTTGAGGTCTTCCTCAAAGTAGGCGTCGCGGGTGCCGCCCTCGCCGACAAGCATGATTTCCAGCTGGATGATGGGCCTGTCGACGCGGGTAATCTCCAGCGGGCAATGAGGGAATCCCTCCGGCAGGTAGACAATCGTCGGGCTGGTGAAGACGTGCTTCTCCTTCTCCTCGCCCAGGTAGATGACCACCTCCGCCCCGAAGTCCTCGGGGTCATTGGGGTTGCCGCCGTACCAGGCCAGCAACTCGTGGAAGTTGTGGGTGTGGCAGGGATTATCGGAGACGAAGGGCTTGGTGACGAACTGAAGGCCCATCGACATGCTATAGCCGAGCTGGTCGTGGCGCACCATCAGCCCGTCGAAGACGACCCGGCCGTCGCCGCCGGCGCAGACCTGGACATGGGGCGGGTGGGTCACGTATTTATCGTATTTCTTGGCCATGGGGTGCCTCCTTCATTGTGAATCATCGGCGGGCGCGGAGGTATCCGTCTCGCCGACCGCCTTTTCGCGCTCGCGGAGCCAGCGCTTGAGCTCGTCCAGGGCGGGTGGGGCCACGTAAAATAGCTGGATATCCGGCGGGAACTGTACCTGGTGGCTCTCCCGCATCAGCAGCAGGCCGATTTCATTTGCCTGGAGCGTTTTATCGATTTTGGCGGCGATGCTTTCCGTCCGCTTTCGGGCGGCCTCCTGGTAGGCCTCGTAGACGCGGGTGACGACCCTGGGGTTCTGCAGGCCGATGAGGAGGCAGCGGCTCCAGTCCATGAACTCGCTGAGGATATCGGCGTCCTCCAGCGCCTCCAGCCGGGCCTTTTTCTTGCGGCAGGCCTGGACGATTTTATGGCTCGCCTGGCTGAGTTCCTTGATTACCTGGCCGCCTTCGTCGCCGCCGGCGGCGACCAGCTCGTGATAGACGTGCTTGACCTCCCCCAGCTTGGCGGCCAGCTCGGCAATCTGGGTGGCCACCTGCCTCCAGTATTTGGCAAAAATGGTCAGGTATGCCTCCGGCGCGTCCTCGGTGCGGTAAATCAGGGGGACGAAAAAGAGCTTGCGGCCCTTTTTAAAGTCCGCCACTTTGGGTTTTTCTATCTTGCCCAGCTCCTCAGCCATGAGTCCTCCCCCGTCCTTCCCGGGAAGGACGTTTTCACAGGGTTGTTAGTGTATTTTGCGGGCGCAGCTGCGGCAGACGACGACCACCGGCGCGAACCGGGTCAGGCTCGTCATCTCCTCCAGGGGTCTTGCCTGCTGGCACCACTGGCACTTAAAGGTAATCCCGCCGGGCTTGGGCTTCTTGACGGCGGTTTTGGCCCCGGCCCTGGCTTCGACCTTCGGTTTTTTAGCGGTAGCCTTCGTCTCGGCCCTGGCTGCGGCCTTCGGCTTTTTAGCGGTCGCCTTGGTCCCGGTCTTGGCTTTGGTCATGGCGTCTCCTCGGTTTCATAGTTTTAGTGGGGCGCGCTTCTCTGGTGTTACCACCGCACCTTCGATTGCCTCATCTTTAGCGATGCGGCCGTGGCTGCTGACGATGCAGTTCCGCAGCCGGGCCCCGTCGGCCAGGGACACGTCGTCCCAGAGGATGGCGTTCTCCAGCCGGGCGCCCTTACCGATGCGGCTGTCCTCGCCGATGACTACCGGCGCTTTGAGCACCGCCGACGGCTGGATGACGCTGCCCTCGCCGCGGATG
>CAZKSL010000069.1:0-4781 GCA_964555495.1 Hadarchaeota archaeon (SeqCode) | reverse complement strand
GTTCGAAACTGCTAAGGTCAGACGGGAACCGGTCAAAATCGAGCAGAGGGAACCCGAGAAGGCACCTGCCGAGCCGAAAGGGCACGGGAAGTGGCATGTGCACCAGGGTGGCAAGAAGTACGGCCCCGTCGATACAAAGACCCTGCAGAAGTGGATTGAGCATGGCCGGATAAAGAGAGGCGCCCTCGTCTGGCGCAAGGGAATGGAGAAGTGGGGAAAAATTACAGAGATCGAGCAGTTCAAGTCCCGTCTGCGCTGAACAAATGTATATCCGAGGTCGCACCCTAAATTTCTCATGATCAATTATGGCAGCCGTTCCTATCTATGGGGCACGGGCCCTGACCCTTGAGCTTGAGGATGAGCGCGTTCTGCTCGCCGCCGACCTGCACCTTGGTCTGGAGGGGGAACTCGCCGGCAAGGGCATCGAGCTGCCGAGCCAGATCCCCAAGGTTAGAGAGCGGCTCCTTCGACTAATTCGGCAGGAGGGGCCCGACCGGCTGATTTTCCTCGGAGACGTGAAACACAACGTCCCGATCACAAGCTGGCAGGAGTGGCGGGATTTGCCAGACTTCTTCTCCGAGCTGAGTGAACACGTCCGGGTCGAGATACTCCCGGGCAACCACGACGGCGATATCGAGGGTCTGGTGCCGCGCAGCGTCGTGATTCATGACCCCAGAGGTACGGTGGTGGGTACAAAGTGGAAAATCGGGCTCATGCACGGACACACTTGGCCAGCGCTTCGGCTGCTCAAGACCAACATGATCATCATGGGGCACAACCACCCAGTGGTCGAGTTTAGGGACGATGCCGGCGCACGCGTGACCGAGCCGGCGTGGTTGAGATACTGGCTCGAAACTTCGAAGCTTCCAAAAAATTTACAGGGGGCAATTGATGGCGAGGGACCCCAAGTCTTAGTCATGCCCGCCTTCAGCGAGCTGATCAGCGGCGCAGCTGTGAACCGGGCGATGCCCGAGGAACTCCTGGGCCCCATTTTCAAGGCCGGGGTTGCCAAGCTCGATGAGGCGGAGGTCTATCTGCTTGACGGAACTTTTCTCGGGACTTTAAAGGATCTGAAAAAGGCGCAGGATAGCGGGCGCTAGACGGATTTGCAGAGTGTACGGAAACCAAAGTCACCAAAGCTTTTATATTGACGTCGGCATTAGGGGGGAGGGGTTAACTTGGCTGACGTGCTAATTATCGGGGCTGGCCCCGCTGGCCTGTTCGCAGCTCATGAGCTATCCGAGAAATCTAACCTCTCGGTCCAGATCATCGACAAGGGTAAGGACATCGACAAAAGAGCTTGCCCCGTCATAAGGACCGGCGAATGCGCAAGGTGCAAGCCCTGCGATGTCATGTGCGGTGTCGGTGGTGCCGGCGGGATGTCCGACGGAACCCTGAACCTGCGTCACGACATCGGCGGTGACCTCACCGAATTCACTGGCAAGGTCTCCGACGCCAAGCGTCTTGTGGAAGAGGTGGACTCCATATTTCAGGAGCACGGGGCCCCAAAGGAGACCTACGGGAGGGACTCTGAAGCCACCGAGAAGCTAACCCGCAGGGCAGCCGCGGCCGGGGTGAAATTTATCCCCATTCCCCAGCGGCACATCGGGTCCGAGTACCTGCCGGACTTGATAGGCTCACTGAAGCGCAAACTCGAGAAACAGGGGGTAAAATTCAAACTCAACTCAGAAGTCGAAAGAATAGAAAAAAATAAAGTGGTCGTCAAGGGAAAGCGCGTCAGGGCGAAATACATTCTTGCCGCGCCGGGGCGGGCTGGTGCCCCCTGGTTCGCGCGGCAGGCGGGGGAACTCGGGATCAAGCTGACCCACGGTGCCATCGACGTGGGGGTGCGCGTCGAGGTCCCGGCCGTGGTGATGGAGTCGATTACCAAGATCAGCCGCGACCCCAAGTTCCACGTGATAACCAAGACCTTCGACGATTTCGTCCGGACCTTCTGCACCAACCACCAAGGCTTCGTGGTCGAGGAGCTGTACGACGACTTTTACGGCGTGAACGGTCACGCGATGCGGATGAAGAAGTCGGAGAACACGAACTTTGCCTTCCTGGCCCACGTCGAACTCACCCAGCCCGTGACCGATACCGCCTCCTACGGCCGGTCAATCGCATACCTTGCGACGACCATCGGCGGAGGTAGGCCGTTGCTCCAGCGTCTCGGAGACCTGCGCCACGGACAGCGGTCGACATGGGAGCGAATTGAGCGCGGACACGTGAAGCCGACCCTGCGTAGCGTGACGCCGGGCGACATCTCTATGGCGTTGCCCGGGCGGATAGTCACCAACATCAAGGAGGGCCTGGAGCAGCTCGATCAGTTGATCCCTGGGGTGGCCTCGGACGCGACGCTTCTGTACGCCCCAGAGGTCAAGCTCTACGCCACGCGGATCTCAGTAAACAAGAACATGGAGACAAACATCCCCAACCTCTTCGTGGCCGGCGATGGGGCAGGGCTCTCGCGCGATATAATCAACGCCTCCGCAACCGGAATCCTCGCCGCGAGGGGGATTATGAAAAAAGCCGGCATCAAATACTAAAGAGACTCAGCACGGCTGATTACTCGATTACTTCCCATCCACTTTGATATTTATCCAGTTGCTCGATGGTGTACTGGTCGAGCGGGTGCTTTCTCTTCGGTATCTTTATGTGCTTTTCCACATCGCAGAGGGGCGTTGAAAAGTACCTCTGACCGGTGTCATTGATCATCGTCACAATCGTCTTTAATTCCGGATGCTTTTTGGCCAGCTTGATTGCGCCCGCGACGTTGCAGCCCGAGGAGATCCCACAGAAGATGCCCTCCTCCAGCGCCAGTCTCTTTGATATCTTCACCGCCTCCTTAGATGTAGTGAGTATAATCCCGTCGAGCAGGCTGAGATTCAGATTTCGGGGGACGAAGCCATCACCGATTCCCTCAATTCTATGGGACCCCCACTTCCTTTTGGCGAGCATCGGGGCCTCCGCGGGCTCCAAGGTGTATAATTTGATGTTGGGATTCTGTTCCTTCAGGTAGCGTCCCGCGCCACTTATCGTCCCACCTGTTCCCTGAGAGGCAATGAAAGCGTCGACCTTTCCGCCGGTCTGCTCCCAGATCTCCGGTCCAGTAGTTTTGTAGTGGGCAGCAACGTTGTTCTTGTTTGTGTATTGATCCGGGTGATAGTACTTGCCCGGATTTTCCCTCTTCATCTCCTCAATTTTCTCGAGGCAGATATCCACATCGCTCTCCGCTCCCGGGGTGGATATTAGATTCGCGCCGTAAGCGCGCATGATTTTTTTCCTCTCCTCACTCATTCCCTCCGGCATGATAATTGTGGCCTTGTATCCCAATAGCCCACCAATAAAAGCGCATGAGATTCCGGCATTCCCAGTGGACGCCTCCAAGATTTCCATCCCTGGCTTTAGATCACCCCTTTCGACCGCCTTCGTCAACATTTCGTAGTAAATCCTGTCTTTCAAGCTTCCTGTGGGGCTGAACCATTCAATTTTGCCAAGAATCTTTGCACAGATACCCTCCTGTTTGGGTATTCTACTCAGTGCTACCAGGGGGGTCCTACCGATGGTCTCAAGCATATTTCCAACAGCTTTTTTGCGCGAACTCCACTCTACCATCTGCTCACCATCTGGGTCCATTAGATGTGCAAATTAAATAGACTTCCGCTCCAAATTAATTGACAGATGGTAAGGTGCTCGCAAATATAGTAAATAGCACGCTTTACGGCTTCGGGCCCCCACTAGACTTCGGCACCCCCTACTTGGGAAAGGGCCTAGGCTACATCGGAATTGCGGTGGCGCTGGTCCTCGTTTATTCACTGATTCGCTACAAAGTTCGCTGAACGTTCGCAAAAAAAACTAGAACGCCGCTAGCGTTTCTTTGATCTTTTCTTAGACTTTTTCTTAGATTTTTTCTTAGCCTTCTTTCCTTTTTTCTTAGCCACTGGTTTCTCCCTCCGATTAATGTACGTGTGATTATTTACACTAATCTTGGCTTAAGGATTTCCCTTGAGTAATTTTTCAAAAAAAATAAACGCGTGGTGAGAGATTTGGACTTTGATTCCCGGCAAAACTGGGTCAATCGCGGAGTCAAGAGTTTATCTTTCTACCTCAGGTGTCTCAGGTGGTGACGGGGCTCCGGCCCCCCCGCTCCTTTTCGCAACTATAGCAATCACAGCCAGCAGGGCTACCACGATCACCACGGCCCCGATAATGAGGGTGGTTGAGATGGGCGCCCCCTCGGCTGGTGCTATGGAAACATTTTGTGCGATATCGGCGGTGTACAAACTCAATTGGTCATTCCAAGAAGGGGTCCCCTGTGTGCCTATCTGTGTGTTTTCACCATCAATTTCCACAGCGTTTAATGTCACTATCGTGCCGTCGTAGATATCATACTGACTGAGTCTCAGGCGAACTTTCAGCGTTACCGTTTCCCCAGCAGGTGCATTATCCGAAACCGTTATTTGCAGTGAAAAATTCTCTTGGTTCTCCTCGTTGCCCCAAGTGAGATTTTCCACGTTAGCCGAATATCCGTCGATGTTGTAAAACGTGCCCCACGAAGCCGTGTCATGAAGAAATGCATAAAGTCGCGCGCCGTTATCGGGGAACGAAACACCGGCCGGCTTGTAGACGCCCACGTGCACGGTAAAAGTCTGACCCCGTGACACTGTGATCTCTTGAGCAGCTAACGATGAGCCAATCCCCAGCAGCCCGACGAGCAATCCAACCGAAATCAAACCGATTAAGCGCTTCAACTCCTCCACCGGTTCCACCTTGAATAC
>CAZKSL010000068.1:0-4949 GCA_964555495.1 Hadarchaeota archaeon (SeqCode) | reverse complement strand
GAACGAACATCACCTCCAGCGAAAATTCCCCTCCAAATTCATCCCGGAACTTCCTCATCCCCTCGACGATGTCTCCGAGGTGGAGTTCCTGGTGTGGCTTGTTTATCTTCCTGAAGAGCTCCTCGTTTGGAGCATCTAGACTCCCAACCACTATGTCTGCCTTGGCTAGATCCCTCCTGACGTCTTCCCTGCTCATGAGGGAGGAGTTAGTCAAAACCGCGACAGGGAGATCTGATACCTTTCTCACCGTTTCTATCGCTTTCCCCAGATTCTGGGCCAGGGTTGGCTCGCCCGTCCCGGAGAGTGTCACGACATCTGCCTCGACTTCCCCCACTGCCGTCCTGAGAGCTCCTTCCAGTTGCTCAGTGGGGACAAAGGTCCGCCTCTCGACAGTCTTCTCCGTAGTCTCCCCCAGCGAACAGTAAACACAGTCAAACGAGCAAACCTTCCCCTTTTCCTGGCAGATTATGTCCACCCCCAGCGACCTCCCCAGCCGCCAGGACGAAACGGGGCCGTAAATAATATCCATCTTTCCACCTATTTCAGAGGAATCTCCAAACCAGCTTTTCCTTCAATATGGCTCTCGGGGAAAAGCTCGGCTATCTTTTTCTTGTTGACCGTGCAGTGAGTAGGCACAATCAAGCTCAAGCCCTCCAGCACCTCGTAATCCTTGAAGCCGTGCATCCCACCTACGACGCCCCATATTTTTCCAAACTTCGAGGCGGCCGAGAAGATGGTTCGGATCCCTGGATGAGAACACCCGACGATGACCACCAACCCCTTTTCCGTTTTGACCGCGAGGGATTGCTCCTTGGTCCCTTTCCCGAGTTCCCCGGTGGTCCAGACCCCCTCCCGTATCTTCTGGGGACCCTTCACTTCGCGCAGGTCAAAGCGAGCGGCCAGCTCCCCTCTCAGACGCTTCGAGAACGAATGGGGGGCGTAGACCTGCATATCCCGCCTCCGTATCTCGGGTAGGCCCCCGATGTGGTCCCAGTGGGCGTGGGATAAAACAACTCTCTTTATCCCCTCCGGGCGAACGCCAAATTTTTTCATGTTGGAGAGCAGGACCTTTCCGTCCCAGCCCGTGTCGAACAGTATGCTCTCGTCATCGAGTTCGACCAGGCAGGAAAAGCCCCAGCCCTTCTCGAAACCCGACTCGGCCTCGTTGTCGTACAGGATCTTCAAGTTCATTTTAATACCAGGTTGATTTTTCTAGAAACTTTATTGATCTTCCTAGTTCCTCCCCCTTGACTTATGATCTTCAGAGCTTTCTCGATGTTCTCGACCACCATCCCGCTGAGCAAGGTCACTCCCCGCTTCTTGAAGACTTCGGGAGCCATAAGAGTCGAAGGACCGAGTATCGCGATCTCCCTCGCGTTTTTAGTCAGCTCAAGGAGGTGATCAATGGTCTTGTTTATGAGCGCGGTTCCGGTGATCATCGCGACATCGACTTTGGGAAGGAGTTGTTCTGCTGCCCAGTCCGGATAGACGTCTCCCCCCTGAGGTTTCCTCTCAAAGATGTACAGCTCAGGAGCGTTTTCACCCATCCTCTCCACGAGAGGTTTGAAGTTCCCGACCATGCCAACCTTATCATTCTTCTTGAGGTCTAGAAAATCGAGGACATCTCCCTCATCTCCTTTAACGTTCCGGTTGAGCACCGCGTTCAGGGTCGCCACACCGACCGAGGAGTCTACAGCGTGGGACGCAAGAGATAGCTTAGCCAATTCCCAGGCGCCCCCCTCCAACTCGCCGGCCTTGTCCACGACTTCGCAGCACTCGCTGGCCTCCTCCCTGAAGGAGTACGCCAGGCCGAAGCTTTGATCGTCCAACAGGACTCCAGTGTAACTCATTCCTATTCGAATGTCTATGGCTTTCCTTCCCTTCAGCTCATCCTCGGCCAAACTCAGGAGTTCCTCAACTATCAAGACACTATCCCTCTGAGAATTTTTTCTTCAAGTAGTTGGAGTATATCGCTGCGAGCGGGTTGTGTCCTAGCACACGATCTTTCACCGCGAGGGTGGTCACCGGGGCCTTAGAGTGTTTGGTGAACAAAGTGTCGTGACCCACACACAAGCCTAAGATTATGTTCAGATTGGTCCCCTCATCGTTCAAGACCTTAGCTTGACCGATTGGATTGCACATGGCTTCCGTCTCTGAACTCTCGTGGAGACGCTTTAAGTCAAACATTGATTTATCAATTCCACAGACTTTGCAGCAGACCGAGTGGACCTCAAATTGCTTCGACAATATGTCGTGGATCACCTTGGCCTCCTTCTCTAGACCTATGCAGAACGCGATGCCGAGCCGCTTGTGACCCATCCTCTTCGCGTAGATGATCAGTTCTTCCAGCCTCGTCTTCTTCATGTAAAATTCGGACTCGATGCCAGTAGACACCTTCAGGGTTTTTAAGTCCTCACCCTTGTACTTCTCCTTGACCTCCTCCTTGACGTCGGTGCAGTCCTTGCCCTCGTAGCAGTCCTTATCCTCGCAGAGCGCGCACTTCATCCTATCCACCCCTCAAGGACGACTCGACCTTCCCCCAAATCTCCTTCAACCTTCTGGAGAGTTCCGAGTCTGAGTGCTCAACCACCGTCTGCTCGTTAATCATCGCCTCGGTGGCAACATCGTCGTAGGGGAGTTTCCCCAAGACCGGCACTCCCCGAGCCCGGCAAAACTCCTCGGTTTCTTTCGTTTTCTCCTCGTTGATGTCATACTTGTTCACGCAGACCGACGCCGGGATGCTGAAGTGCTTCGCGACCTCGAGAACCCTCCCCATATCATATAAGCCGGTCACCGTCGGCTCCGAGACGACCAGCACCGCATCGACGCCCGTGATCGAGGCTATGACTGGGCAACCGATACCGGGCGACCCGTCGATGATAATTAGGTCCCTACCGTCGGCTAGCTCTTGAGCCTTTTTCCTGACCTGTGTGACCAACTTCCCGGAGGCCTCCTCTCCCATGCGGAGCTCAGCGTGGACCATTGGCCCGAATCTAGTCTGTGACCTGTAGACGGTACCCGTTCTTCTCTCATCCATCTCAATTGCGTCCTCGGGGCACACGAAAGCACAAGCGCCGCAGCCCTCGCACTTCGTCCCGATTATCATCATCTCCTCGTCTATGGCATCGAAGCGGCATACTTCCCTGCACTTACCGCACTTCGAGCAGTCCGATTTCCTAATTGCGACTGCCGAACCGATGTATTCTTCCTCATCCAAAATTTCGGGCTTCAAGATCAGCTGGAGATCCGGGGCGTCGCAGTCGCAGTCCACGAAAACCGCGTCCTTGGCCAGGGATGCGAAGGCGGCGGTCACGGTTGTCTTTCCGGTTCCGCCCTTTCCACTTATTACCGTCAGTTGTTTCACGCGATCTCCTCCGCAATCTTATCGTAGAGTGCCACGAACTCATCCTTCCACTCCGGCATCTCCTTCACGAAGGGTATCCCCTTGGAATAGAGATGCGCGATTTTCCGATCGTTGGGTATGCTCATCAGGACGGGGACTCCCTCCTTCTCACAATAGTCTTCGACGCGGTTGTCCCCTATCCCGGTCCTATTCACGATTACAGCGTGGGGCACCCCAAGTTCATTTACCATTCTCACGGAGAACTTGAGATCGTGGAGGCCAAACGGTGTCGGTTCCGTCACCAAGATGCAGAAATCGGTTTCCTCCACGGCCGCGACCGCTGGACAGGCGTTACCGGGCGGAACATCAATTATTGTGATCTTACCCTCCTTGGCTTTCTTTTTTACCGCTCTTATCACTGGAGGGGATAAGGGCTCCCCGATCGTCAGCACACCCTGGTAAAATTCTATCTCGCCGCGCCCTCTCTGAATCTTCCCAATTATCCGCCCCTCCTCCGATATGGCGCCCTGAGGGCACGCGTGGGTACATAAACCGCACCCGTGGCAAAGCTCAGGAAACACCATGGCCTTCTGGGGCGTGACAACAATGGCGTTCCAGTGGCACAGCTCGGCGCACTTTCCACAGAGGTTGCACTTCTCAGCGTCTATCACTGGCAGAAAAGACTTAACGACCTCATCATTCTCCAAATTTAAGTCCAGGAAGTGTTGACAATCCGGCTCCTCGACGTCGCAATCGAGTAGCTGAACGTTACCCAAAGACAAGGCCAAGTTCACGGCAACGGTAGTCTTGCCAGTTCCACCCTTGCCGCTCGCGATCGCGATTTTCACCTGATCATCCTCGCCTAGGTAACTTGATGACGATGCTGTTCGCAAGCGTCCTTGTCGGTGGCCTCTCGAAGCTCCCCGGACCTCCACTTCTCAAGGACCTCCTTTACCGTCCCACTTGCCCCTACGAAAATCTCAACGCCAAATTGTTCGAACAGCTTTATCGCCCTAGGGCCCAGGCCGGAGCATAGCATCACTTGGACGCCATTCTCAGCCAACTGCTCTGGAGCGTTCCCTCTGCCCCCAGCGTGCCTGCTGGTGTTGGGGACAACCCGGGTCTCCTCCGTGCCCGTGTCAAAGATGGTGAAGGTCGGCGCCTTGCCGAAGTGGGGGCTCACCATTTCCTCGAGTCCGGAGTTTCCCAAGGTGGGAATACCAACTTTCATTTCTGGCCCACCTCCTTTTCTCCATCCAAGGACCTCTCGATTCTATCCACAATGTCACCAAAAATTTTGGCCGACTTGGAATCCGGCTCCAACATAAAGGGTTTGCCGCTCTCTCCGCTTTCCACTATGTTTGGGTCGAGTGGAATCTTGCCTAGGAAGGGAATTCCTAACTCGGAGGCCAGTTTCTCCCCGCCCCCCGATTTGAATATATCAACCTCCCTGCCGCAGTGGGGACAGATGAAACCACTCATGTTCTCGACCAAACCTATAATCGGGAGCCCGACTGTTCTCGCAAAGTTCACGGCCCTCCTGATCGTCAGCAGTGCCACGTCCTGCGGCGTTGTGACTATAACCGCGCCGTCTGGATCCGGGATT
>CAZKSL010000067.1:0-5129 GCA_964555495.1 Hadarchaeota archaeon (SeqCode) | reverse complement strand
CGTCTCGACTTTTCGGGATCTGGGGGGAGGCGTCGGATACTCATCATGAGGGGCAAATTAATAGTTTGGAGGATATGTCTCTTTTGAGGGGCGAGGTTGAGGTCTGGACAGTTCAGCATTGAGTTCCTAGTCGTCTTGGGCGTGCTTCTTGCAATTTTGGGGTCGATTTCGTGGCCGATGTATAACAGCGCGCGCGAGGACGCTCAACGGGTGACGCGTTTAGCTGAGGCTCGAGAAGCGGCGAATGAGATAGTGAGCGCTCTAAACACAGTCTATTCGGGCTGGGTCGGGTCCAAACAGACGATTGATTACTCTCTCCCAAGTGGGGTCTGGCAGATTCGGGTCGACGAGAGCGTGGATGGGACGGATGATGTGTTCCGAGACAACCGGATGGATGTTCAGATAGAGATGAACTGGGAGGGGGATAATATTGTGTTGGTCGACACCATCATCCCTAGTCAATATATCGAGAACTGGGGAGGCGTCCCGCTCATCGATAGCAATCTCTCGGAAAATTCTGGCGGCCACACGGTAGTAGTGAGTTACGAGAACTACCCGACCATAGTTCTTGAGGAGGCTTGACATGAGGGGACAATCCGCAATTGAGTACGTGCTGATCCTCGCGGCCGTTATGACGGTGTTTGCGTCGGTGACAGTTTTCCAGATGGTCGATCCAGCCTCGGAGGCTTCGGACGATGCCCTGCGGGTAGCTCGGGCTAGGTCGGCGTGTGACTTGATTGCCGGTGCCATAAACTCTGTGTACGCCAACGGCGAGGGGGCGGTTAGGAGCGTTGGGGTCCACTTGCCCACGATCGAAAACTTTGGGATAATCGGGGATCCGCCGGAGTTGAGGCTTCAAGTTTGGACGACCGAGGGAACGGAGAACGTGGCGGATAACCTTAGGTATGGGTTTGACAACTTTCTCCTAAACATTCCAAGCGGAAATTACACGGTGATAGTGGAGTGGACTAGCGAGGAAGATGAGGGGATATGCGGAGAAAATATCGCCGGCGACAAAATCTACATCTACATTAATCCGGTGGGGTGAGGGAGGCCAATGACCAAGCTCGGCAACAAAGGGTTCTTTTCCGTGGACGCACTCCTAGCGCTTTTCCTGCTCTTGACTGTCTCGCTCGCGCTCGTCAACACCTACCAAGCGCGCGAGGACGTGGCGAGTTGGGTGGGTGCTAGGGGAGAAGCCAAAATGGTCGGCGAAGAACTTGCAGGGGTCATAAATACAGTTTACGCAAACGGGTCAGGTTTCGAGCTTCGCTTGAATCTATCTGAAAATATTGGGGACAACCCCTACCGGATTACCTTCGACAACGACACACGACAAATCTCAGTGGAAAATTCGGCGTGGGGCACCGTTAGTGTGAGGGGCATCCCCAAAAACGTTGAGAATTTCGTGCTGGAACCGGAGAACCTGGGGAGTACAATTCGCGTGTATTGGGCGGATGAAAACGTCATAAAGGTCGTGAATAAATGAGGGGCCAAGCAAGCATTGAGACTCTGCTGATCCTCGCGGCCGTCTTATCGACAGTGGCGGCACTAGTTATCATGGGCCAGCAGAGCAGTGAAATCACCAACGCTGAGGCTGCGGCGCGCTTGGGAGCGGAGAACGCTATAGCTGCACTCAACATGGAAAACGGGTGCATGATAGACATCACGTGGCTGGGCCTGAGAGATGATGCCATCACCATTCAGCTGGCCGTTAGGGGGCCGGGGGACTTGACAGCGATAGAAGGCGAGATCGGGAACTCCGCCGAGAAATATCTTCTCCAAGCGGGGCACACCTACGGGGTTGAAGTGACGGCTGAGAGGGTGACGAAATGAGGGAGCGAGGCCAAGTTTTCACGCTCGACATGCTCTTTGCGCTAGTTCTAGTGGCTACAATAGTCAGCGTCTCTGCGCAGGCCTTCGAGTTCGCCTCTAGGCAAGCAGAGGATTACTCGACACGGTACTCGCTCGAGCGAGTTGCAAACGACGCCGCGGACGTGTTGGTAAAAACCTCCGGTTGGCCTTCAAACTGGGAGGAAAACATCGGAAATCTTGAGGCTATTGGCTTGACAGAAAAAAATGAAGGGGAACCCATCCAAAATACCCTCTCAATCAGGAGGCTCGGGTGGCTGAGGGATCTGTGTAGGCGTGATAATTGGGAGGCCCAAAGAAACGAAAACGCGGTGGACGCGGTGAAGGCTCTTTTCGGTGGGTCCGAGAATTTCGAGATAAACATATACGACGAAAACGGCGACAACCTGTGGAGCATATGGCCGGGGTGGGATGTCCCCGGGGCATCGTCGGGCTCTGGGAACTCCCTCGAAGTTGTAGTAGCCAGACGTTTAATCGCTAAGAGGAGATCGGGGAGCATACGGGCCGAGGTAAGGGGACTCCAACATCTTGTTGCCGGGCCGGGAGGAAAAGATTACTTTTTAGATTTTTGGGTCTATCCCGGTGAACTCGATGTGTTCGATTGGTACATTGTGTTGCAACCAAGTGAAGAAGCAAATCCTACAACAAAGATATGGGTAAACCGCAGTGCAGGCAACCATGACTATAATTTTCCTCCAAAAGCCAATACGGTTTTCGTGCCCCGATATCACGGAGTGGATGACGATGACATTGATAACGCGCTAACTGATGTGGAAAACAACGGACAGCCGAATAACTACCTTAAAGTCAACGTTACCGGTGACCCAGCCCAATGGGTTGACGTGTTTATAGTTATCCTCCCGCGGTGCTCACCGTTCGAATTCGCAGTGGACGCGCCGGATACCATCCCGGCGGTACTAGAGGTGAAGCTATGGAGGTAGGTTCATGAGTCTCCGAAGGGATCGGAGAGGTTTTATCCTCAGCCTCGACGCAACGCTTGCCGTGCTCGTGTCGCTGATAGTCCTAGCTGGGGTGGCGCACGTCGGCAGCCCCGAGCTTACTTACGAACAGCACGGCCACCTACGCCTGGAACGATACGCGAACGATGCCCTAAGGGTTTTGACCCTGACTGGAGCGATGGACAATGCCATCCAAGCGGTGAATCAGCTAGACTATGAAGAGGCCGAACAGATTCTGAGAGAAAATCTTCGAAAAATACTGCCGGAAGAGGTACAATTCAAGCTTTCGGTCGGAGAGCTGCTGACGGTCTACCCGAGCGACAGCGGTGATTGGGAGGGCGTATTTGAAAATGTTAAGGATCGAACCGCATCAAGCCAGCTTTCGCCCATGCCCCCCAAAGAAAATTATCTGCGAGTGCTTGCTTGGGTACCAGAGTCTGGGGAAGATTGGTTCATGGATCAAATACATGAGGTGAGGCCTGAATGGGCGGTCACGAAAATCACGAGCGATAATCCCGATAACGAGGAGAACTTCAGGAAAGAGATACAACAAAATAATTACGACGCGGTCTTCATCCCCGACGCCGAAAGAGACTTCGCTGGTGTGACAATTACCGCGCTTGATACATTTACTTTTAACGGAGGGAGGCTCGTCGTAGGAGGGGACACCCTATTTAACAATACAGATTTCACTCTCCGCCGCTTGACACTTGGAATTACTAACAATATAGATAGGAGGGCGGATGACGATTGGTACGGACCTTGGTGGGACAGATATTTTATAGAGGACATGTATCTCTGGCATCCCGAGCACAACTTTGATCATCTCATAGTGAGGCCCTTCGTCGTCAGCTACAAGGTGGACTACGATGGCGATTGGATTTACTACTATGGGGACACCTCATCTGTAGGTAATGGGTATGACGAGTCCACTGCAACGGTCCTGTCGAGCTGGGGGGACGCTCCCGAATCGGATAGGCTTCACTGGAACGGAATAATTGTCAACAATAGGGGGGACGGCACCGCAGTTTTCTTCAATATGAACTTCGTTCAAAGCGCCGAGGGGGGAGCGGGTGCTTCTGACTGGGTGAAGCTTGCAGCTCGCGCAATCGGGGGTGGTTACTACTTGAGGTACCAACCTATGAGACTCCACGTCTGGCGGGGGGAGGGAGTTTAGTTGATGTTACAGAGGGACCAAAGGGGTTTTGTGTTAAGTGGAATTGCCCTGCTACTCGTGCTCCCAGCGATGTTATTATCAGCGTCCTTTTTCGTGGCAGTAGAAACCGGGGGCGAGGCCACCTCAATACAGTCTCTCTCGGACACAGTTGTTTACGTAGCCTATGACATCAGAGAAACCATTAGGGGCATGAAAGATGCCGGGATGGCGCTCGATAATTACGCTCTCCACGAACTCACCGAGAACTATGAGATGAACACGATTTGTGTAAAAGTGGAGATTGAAATTGCACCTTTCGACATATGGGAGAACATACATACCCCAGAGGGAGAGAGCTACGCCCATTATGCGAGCGGCCCATGTTGCGAAGTCAAAAATTTAGGGCCTGATACCTGGCTATACAACTTTGAGGATTTGCCGTCGGGGGATCCAACTGCGGACGATGATTTTAATGAACCTCTCCTGAGGCTGGAGAGCCTTGATAATGGAGACTGGGAGGTAACCGTCGAGAACACGTACACAGCTTGGTACTACGCCGATATTTGGTGGGGAGACCAACTAATTTGGGCGGACGTGAATAGAGTGCCCGGGACAAATCATGGATCTCTGGAACCCGATGAGGGGTTACATGTTGGGGAGTCCAAAATAGTGACGGGAGTACCATCATCGGCGCTCGTCTCTATAGTTCTTGAGGACCCGGCAGGCATAGTACACTACGAGGAAAACTTCACGATAGACTAGACAGCTAGCCCACTTGAAAATCAAACGCAGAAAAAATATTCTGCACGGAGCCGGGATTTTAGAAGGATAAGTCAGATATACCTCGTGAGGATCAAATGGCTCGCAAAAGTTCAAAGAGCACCGACTTCTTCCGCAAGGTCGGCGAAGCGGTCTTGGGTGTGAGGAAACTTCCGAGCAAGCTGAAGAGGCGAGCGCGTAGGCCCAAGGTGAAGCCGCCTCGGAGGCCGAAGCGCGAGGTTCCCCGGAGGCTGCAGGGCTTCTTCCGCCGCCGCCACGCAGGCTGGCCGGAGTACGTGATGCTCAAGGCTCAGCTTGGGGCGGTCGCGCTTTTCGTCACCGCCGTGTTGTTCATAGTTTTGCCCTCTGCCCCGCCCGTCGTC
>CAZKSL010000066.1:0-5154 GCA_964555495.1 Hadarchaeota archaeon (SeqCode) | reverse complement strand
GTTCTCCCCAGCCCTCATTCGGTTGCGGACCCAAGTGGTAACATCCCAAGTGTACCAAACCTCATTCTCGGTGGCGGCGTGGTTGTCCTCGTTGGGCCAGTCTACGGCCTGGATGGAGGAGCCGATTCCGAGTGTGTCCTGATTGTTCCAAGTTGGATATGTTTCGTCCCACGCGCCATCCGAGACCTCCCAGACCTTGATAAGAATGGGGAGGGTGGGCATGTAATCCCACTTGTCCACTGTCTCGTTTGAATCCCCCCAAGGGTATCCCTGAAACTGCGATACATTCTCGCAGTATATCACGAGCCAAGCCTCTTCGACATCCCCGGGGCTAATGTTCTCGAGCTCGGTAATGAGATCAAACCTTATGTAAGTGCGCCGGTTGTTGCCAACGTCCGACTTAATCCAAAGGAGGTTGTCGGACCCGTAGCTGGTATTTGGGTTCGCCTCGTCAACGTGGGCGTCCGCGACGGGCTCAAAGCGTTTCGCCGCGCGCGCAGGGGTGACGGTTATCTTGCTGGACTCGGGCGCGGGGCCGAAGAGCGGAGCCCGATCCGCGCCCATGGATATTGGAATTGTCCCGCTCTCGTGATTTAGAATCATCGCGTGCAGCTCGAAGAAGACCTCCTGCACCTCATGCATATGTTCGGCCTCGTTGGCCCGCTCGTACCCGGGCATGACCCTGCCAACGTATACTGACATCCCTATGAAGACGAGGCTGATTACGAGGATGGCACTCACTACCGGGCTGACACCGCATTCGTCCTTGGGCAGACTGCGTGCTCGTGTCGGCATCATACAATTTCACGTGGGCGAGCGACCTAAAAAATTGATGGGCTATGGCCTAGGCCCCAAAGAAAAATAAAAAGAAGAACTCGGAGAGGCGGTTGCGTTTGCCCCTCCTACCGATTACGCTTAAGCTCCGGTATCGTCCGCAATGCCGAAGAGGTACGCGCCGTCGAAGCCCGTCAGCGTTATTGCATCCCCACGGCCAACGACGTCCAAGTTTATGGTGTCCCTATCGTCCCAGAGATTTTCATTCGCAGTATCACTCACACGTGCGGAGAGGTAGATGTGGATTGACATCCCCTCGTCGCACTCTCCGCCAGTGGTCGTCGGGACCTCTATCCGGTAGCCAATGTTGTCGTCGTAAGCGTTAACATCGTTTTCCCAATAATATCCCGAAGATGGGAACTTGATCACGGCGCCATAGTCAGACTCAGATTGTGCGGAGTCGCCAAGATCTATTGTGAAGCTACTCCAGCTCTTGCCCTGCCCGGAGACTGTAACCTTGAGCTCCTCACCGGGATCCAGCACATCGTCGATATCGTCAGACATGACCTTGATGTCTATCCGTACGTCCCCGTTTGCATAGTCGTCCGGAATACCTGAATTGTTGTCGAATACTGCACCGTCGACGGTGACACTCAACACCGATGTTCCACCAGGAACGTAGAGTCCGGCGACATATGCGGCAACGACACCAGCTGCGGTCACTGTGACTGCCACTAGAATAATGGTCGCTATAATCGGCGAAATACCCCTGTCGTCCATTCTAAAACTCCTTCCCAATTTATCACCTACGGAATCACGTGGGATATGCCGCTTAAATAACTTTTGTCTCTAAAGACGGCGCCGAATAATTCGAATAGGTCGCGGATTTTTGGTTTGCCCGAGTTTATTTGACAAACTTAGGGGCAACCGAGACGACTACCCGCCTGGTATCTGGTCCACATCACCGATTGTGACCTCGGCTTCGAAGAGTATCCCGACACCGACATTGGAAATCTGCACCGTCAACATGTCTCCAATCAGAAATCCCGCGCCGTGGAGCTGGACCTCGGCGTAGGCCCAGTCACTCTGCCTGAAATCCAATGGGTCCTCGAAGGTCCAGCCGTAAAAATAGTTATCCAAGGGCTTGTCGGGGTGGCTGGCCCATCCCGTGATTACCGTGGTCGTCGACTCGTCCTTCGGGAGATAAATGGTCTCCCCACCTATGTGCTGGATGTGGAAGCGCACGAGGTTCTCGTGAATCAATCCGGCGTAGACTGCGAGGTCCGTACGCTTGGGCCTGACTGGGGAATAATAGCCCGCGAAGTACATCGCCACTGGAACGGCGGCGGCGACAGTTATGGCGATCAGAAGCACCGTCGCGATAACTGGTGAGAGCCCCCTTTGAGAGAGCACAACATCACCTCAGGCCCTCGATTAGCTCCGCGCGCGCTACTTCAAAGCCGGACGACGGAGAAATTGTGACCTCGAACTTCGCGGCCGAGGCCCCATCCACGCGGGGGAGTAGCCCACGGAACTTCCTGAAGTACATCACCTTACGTCGGCCCCTAGTGCCGGCTGTCTCCCACTCGAAGCGCAGAACCCCGTCGACGCAGGCGGAGATCTCCTCCTCCTGGCGCGGGTCGAATAGGTTCGCAGTCATGTTCGCGAGGATGAGCCCTCCCCATTTCTTCGCTGCGCGCTGGAGCCCCCGCAGGAACAGGGTGAAATCATACCACTTTTCCTCCGAGTCGGCGTAGAGCCTCGCGAGGTCGCTCAGGGTGTATAACACGATTAGGTTTCCAGGAGCGCGCTTTGTGAGGAAGTCTGAGAGCGACTCCAAGACCGTCTTGGGCTTCGCAGCTGGAGCCCTGGCGGCACGATGCAGACCTGCGAAAGCCTCCCCCAGGGCCTCTAATTTCTCCGCCTTTCGCTTAGTCGCCGTCTCCTCAGTGACCCACTCCGCGGGGATGGCCGAGAGCTTGAAGTAATCCTCCGATAGGTCCCTGAAGTTAACGTGCTTCTTGAAGAGCTGATAAAGGTCGGAGTCGAAGCTCATGGAGACCTCGCTGAGCAAGTCATCGGGCGAGCGCGTAAAGGTGATCCACCAGCATTCCTTCGGCAGAGCAATCTCCCCACTTGTGGGTGGCCTTATCGTGCCGTCCTTCATCGCCCCCGTCATGATGGAAGACGTCATGACAAACTCCTTGTGCCCTGCGCCGATTTCGCCCAGAAGTAAAACGAGAGCACCTGGGGGGAAACCCCCTCCGATCATGGAGTCAAGGGAAACTATCCCACTCGGCACTGCCTTCAATTTTCCTGGGTTTTTCTTAGGCATGAGACTCCTCTACTAAAATTCGGAGCGCCTACCTTAATAATATTGGCTACCTCAGGTTGGCAACCTCTGGGCGAGCCTCTTCAGCGCCTTCGCGGCCGCCGATTTAGGCTTGTACACCACCACCGGCTTACGAGCGTTGGCTGACTTCACGACCTCAGAATCCTCCGGAACTGCCCCGATGACCCTCGACTTCAGCCTCCGTTTGATTAGGGCCGCGACCTTGGGTTTCCTTCGGAAGAGCCTGTCTAAGATGGAGGGTTTCTTAATCCGATTTACGACCACGCCGCCGATCCTGGCACCGAAGACTTTGGCTACCGACTCCAGCTTCGCCCCCGCCTGGACTGCTGATATGTCAGGGGTGACTACTAAGAGTACCTCGTCCGCTATCTTGAGAGGTTCCAAGTTGTACTTGCTGAGACCCGGCGGAGTGTCTATAATTACGTATGAGTAGCCGCCCGCGAGCTGGCGCAGGATGGGGCCGAGTTTTTTGGGATTGGCCTTGAGATAACCCTGGAGGCCCCTTCCAGCTGGCAGAATATCTGTTCCGCCAGGCAACTTGTGGACTGCCTCGTCGATGTTACCCTTTCCGGCGAGTAACTCGTGGAGCGTGGACTTCGTCTCGTTGATACCCAAAATATCGGTGAGCCCCCCCATAGCGAGGTCTGCATCCACAAGTAGGGTCTTCCGCCTAAGCATTCCCAACGCCACGCCGATATTTCCGGCTACGGTCGTCTTTCCGACGCCCCCCTTGATGGAGGCAATCGTGTAGATTTTCGCCATAAGGGCGCCCCTTGACCAAAAGTAGAAGGCAGTATTTTGTATTTAAAAGTTGGATAAAGTGCCTAATCTGGCCCGATAAACCTTTTTCCACCTTTTTATACCTCTCCCGCCCAATAGTGCGGAGAGCGTTGCCAAGCGCCCCCCTTGGGTAATTAGTAAACCGAATTTAACTAACAAGAATTATTCACCAAAATCCCGCGCGACCTGCCCCACTGTCTCCACGAACTTGCGGACCTCATCCTCCAAGTTGAAGTAGTGAACCGCCGCGCGGACTGTTCCCTCGACCCCTAAATGGCGAATGGCTGGCGCGGCGCAGTGGTGGCCCGAGCGAGTGGCGATGCCCGCGACCTCGTCGAGCATGGTCGCGACCTCGTGGTGCTCGATGCCCTCAATGTTGAAACTGACCACCCCCGCTCTGCGTTGTAGGTCCTCGGGGCCGTAAACCTGGACGCCGTCAATCTCCTTGATCTCCAACATCTTCTCTACTAGGTTCCGCTCGCGTTTGGCGATTTCCTCCAAACCTATCTCCAACACATATTCAGCAGCGCGCCCGAGACCGATGATTCCCGGGATGTTGGGGGTACCAGCGTCAAATATCTGGGGAAACTCAACCAGCTCGCAGGAGTGCTCCTCAACCGTCTCAACGATGCCGCCGCCGAGCAGGAGGGGCTCAAGTTCCTTTTGCCGGTCCTCTCGCACGTAAAGGAAACCTGTGCCTTGTGGGCCGAGCAGGCCCTTGTGACCGGGCGCGGCGAGAAAGTCACAACCAATCTGCGCGACATCTACCGGCATGTGCCCCACCGCTTGGGCGGCATCGACCGAGAACAAGACGTTGTGCTCCTTGGCTATTTTCCCAATCTCGGCAATCGATTGAATGCTCCCAATTGCGTTCGAGACGTGGTGCAGGGTCACGAGGCGGGTTCGGTCGTCAATCGCGTCCTCAATTGACTGGGGCCCGATTAGACAGTCGGGAGTCGCGCGAACCAGCTCCAGCTTTATGCCGCGCGTTCGCTCGAGTCGCTGCCAGGGTAGTAGGTTGCTGTGATGCTCGAGTATCGTGGCGACGACCTTGTCACCCTTCTTCAAATCCAAGCCCTGCGCGACAACATTTAGTGCCTCGGTCGTGTTCTTGGCGTAGGCGATTTCCTCTGGCTTCGCTCCTATGGTCTTGGCAATTTTCCCGCGCGATGCCTCGAAAGCCTCCGTCGCTTGCTTGGCTGCTCGATGCAGGCCGCGGCCGATGTTCGCCCCGTACTCCTTAAAGT
>CAZKSL010000065.1:0-5335 GCA_964555495.1 Hadarchaeota archaeon (SeqCode) | reverse complement strand
CTGTGGGATGGGAAAGGTGTTTAGATGTAGCTATGTAAAATCAGATGTCCGAATTGCGGGGCCAAACTGATCGTTGTATGGGTATTAAAGACGGGTCTGCTGGCGCTCACCTACGATAAGAAACACCCCAGAATTGTTCTCAAACGGGGGTCGCCTAGATGAACAGGTGCCCGAAGTGCGGCGGCGAGATGGTGGAGGGCAACGAGCTGGGCCACTTATTCGAGCGTTGCGCCAAGTGCGGGCACAGGCGGTGGATTGGGAGGGCCGGGGGGGCTTACGAGGCGCTATCCGTTGACCAGGGCGCCAAAACCGTCACAAAAGTGTCACAAAAGTCCGTGTCACAAAACGTGACGTCACATTTATGGAGGTGGTAAGCCGCGAAATCGCCCTTTTTCCCGTAAATCGACCCCGATATGCCCGAAAATTCGAGGACTTTGCGGATTTTCCTTCAAAACGCCTCATAACGGTGTTATAATCGTTATGGGGTTAATCTGGGGTATAATCAAGAAAGGGGTAGAAAAGAGAAGAGAAAAGGGTGTTACAAGTGCGCGGAGAGAAAGTGTGACAGTGACATAAACGTCACATTTAAAGGTGGAAAATATGGGACGCAAACGGAAAAAGGGGAGCAGGACGGTGCGCGCTTGGGAGGATACGCACGAAAGAATCGAGAAGGTGGCGAGGGAGCGCGGCCTGAGCACCCCGGAGGCGCTGGCGCACGTTTTCAAGGTCTACGATGAGGTCGCAAAGTCGCCGCTTGAGAAGGTCCAGGACAGGATCACGGAGGCATCGCGGGAGCTCAACGATGTGAACGAGAAGCTGATACTGGCCCACGCCGCGAGAGCCCTCAAGTACCAGCGGAAGGGGCATCCCGCTGAGAAGGCAATCCGAATGGCACTTGAGCCGTTCGACACCGCCGAGGGCCTGCTGAAGGCGAAGAAGGCGGAGGAGGGGTGAGGGCTGATGAAGAAAGTGACATATTTTGATGCATTAAAAGCCACACATAAACCGCAAAAAGGAACAACTACTTTTGATATGGAGAGATGGGAAAAAGCCGAAGAATTTTTACCGCAATGTAAGCGGATAATAATCAAAAATTCTTTGGATATATATAACAACTCCACCACTAGGATAAGTAAAGAAGCTCTTCAAAGAGCCATCCCCCCGTTTCCACATATTTTCGTGGAGTATGACCCACCAGTAAACATCTTTAGTAAAGACGGCAACCCAACTGGTCGAGGAGTTCTATTATGGGGGATGCAAATTAGTGACATAACAGTTAATCCTAGCGAGGCAGAAGTTAATCACCCAATAAAATCCCTTATTTATGTTCCACATGTTTTCAGTGAACGGAAAAAAAGTTATGGGATTGCTCCAAGCGTGATAGTTGCAAAGGGTGGGATAGATGGTAATTTTGCGATATTGTGTAAAAAAGAATCTAGCGAATTTGACCAAAAATACAACGATTCAATTGGTAGTTTCGGCGACCTCACTCTCCTTTTTTTGAATTCAGACAACATTAAACTTGTCAGTAAAGGTGCTGGTCCAAAACGAAATGAAATCAGGCGTAGAATGGGGATGAAAGAACTCCCCCTACCGTACTATGTTTGCAAGGTTTCCTTCCCAAAGAGATATTTCAAAAATAGGAACATCGTACGAAAGGGGAGCAGTTTCCGTTTCTGCTTTGATGTTAGAGGTCACTTTCGCACTTTTCGCCATAAGCGATACACGAAGATGCGTTGGAAGACAATTTGGGTTCCGCCATATCAAAAAGGCCCCCAAGGTTCCATCTACATCCCAAAAACTTATGAGTTTGAGGAGGATTCCAAATGATACAACCCCGCCAGGCCACCCTGACCGAGATCGTCGAGACCTCCAGGACGGCCTACCGTGAGCACGCCATGAGCGGGGAGCTCGGGCGGCAGCAGCGGGAAATCTACCGTGCGCTGTGCGAGAGGCCGGGGCTGACGCGCAACGAGATCTCGCTCTTCACGGGCATCCGCCTCACGTCCGTCTGCGGCAGGGTGCGGGAGCTCCTCGACATCGCCGCAATCGAGGTCACGAACCGCCGCCCCTGCTCCGTGACGGGCTCGCTCAACGAGGTGCTGGAGGTGGCGGGGAGATGAAAGATAGGCACCTGATTCTGGGAATGTTTGTTGGTTTCATGGTAATCTTCTTCTTCGTAGCGTGGCTTAGACATTGGCGGATTTGTGAAGTTGTCGTTCTAGTTGTGGTCGTCTTAGTCGGTACGATTGCATATGCGCTTGGTGAGTTCAAGAAGCGCAGGAAGGAGGTGGCGGGGAGATGAAGAAAACCGACAAGCGGAAGTCGAAGCAAGATAAAATCATGGGAATCGACGAGGTGGCACTAATCCGTCTTGTATGGGAATGGTGCCTCTTTCTCGGCCTCACCATCTTCTTCGCCATAGTCATCGTCATACCTCCAATCTCAGCCAGTTCGTTGATGGTTGGGGTATTCTTCATGGGCACTTGGTTTGCCCTACAATCATCCAAGCTTGTTCGGGTTATTGGGCTGACCCTCATATCAATCATCTACGTCCCTACGATTTTCTCATGCGCGGCGAGTTTGAGTCCTATGAAGGTTGCATTCGCCGGGGTCAACCTGTGCCTGTTCTCCGCCTACCTCCTGATCGCCCTGAACATCCGAAGGCCACGGTGGCTCACGGGCCCTCCACAGCAACGTGAGGAGGGTACCTAGATGATGGCCAAACACAAGGGTCCGTTCGAGTTTATTGAGGCAATTATGAATCTCATCCACGCCTATTTCCTCCGTAGGCCAGTCATCTTGATGCAAGCCGCGAATGGCGATGTAAGATTGGTTCGAGCTGAGTGGGTTAGGAAACCGACCAAGGGGCAAGTGGGATTGCTCAGAACCCCAAGGGACAGAGGACTTTGGATGGTGGGTAACTACCCCGAGGGGGTCCAGAAATGATTGACAGGAAGTGGCTCAAGCGCTGGTGGTCGCTCATAGTGGCAACTGTGATTACCGGAGCGATTACCTCTGCAGTAGTATGGGTGACTGTGCAGAATATGGGTTATGTGGGGCTGAAGAACGGCAAACTTCTCATTGGTGACATAGAGCAAGTCGGCGAGAACGCTTATAGAGTGGAGGCTGGGAGTTGGGGCATATATTATGATGCCTACTACACAGGCGAACTACCGCCTTATGTCACGTCTGGATCTTGGGTTAATGTTCAGTACTGGGTGCAGGATGGCGCGATTGACCACATAATTGAGTTCCAAGGAGCAACTGGGGCACCGTCAGTCTGGCCCACGATGCCCCTCATTATTGTGGTTCTCATCATCCTCGGTGCGCTTGCGGTTCTAGTGTGGAAGAAGATGGTATGAGAAAATGACCCGCGACCTGAACAGGATATACGAGCTCTCCAGGGCCCGCCCCCCGAGGCCCGTCGAGGTCCTGATCCTCCTGGTCGTCGCGTTCTACCTCCCCGCGTTCTGGCTCGCAGAGAGGGTAGGGAGGGTGAGGGGGCATAGCTGATGGATGAACTCACTCGAATAGATAGGGCGCTCAAAGGAAGTCTTTTCGCAATCGCATGGAGCATGTTGGCGTTTTGCTTGTCGGGTATTCTACCAAAGGGAAGTGTCTTTAGCATCTTTGCTGTCGGTTGCTGGTTCCTCGGCATCCTTTGCATTATCGGCTATGCTTGTGGGTGGGACATCAAACTCAAAGAAGCGTGGGGAAATCTCCGCAAAGGTGATAAGGGGGTTGAGAAATGAAACCCTCCGAAATCCGCGACATGAACCCCGACGAGCTGGACGCGAAGATACGCGAGCTTGGGGCGCAGCTGGTCATCGAGCGCGGGCGCAGGGAGGCCATGAAATCCTCCTACACCGCCGAGGAGCCCAACCGCTACGCCATGCTGCGCAAGGACATCGCCCGCCTGCTGACGATCAAGAGGGAGAGGGAGTTGGGGAGAAGATGAAGAAGAAACGAAAGTTGGGGGGGCACCCGAGAAAATACTCAGATGAGCAACTTCTCCAAGCTCTGCGGAACCACTCGAATTTGGGCAAGAACAAGTGGAACAGCCTACACTTGAAACCGTTTGGCGAGACTATTGCACATCGTTTCGGGAGTTGGAACTATGCCCGTAAACTGGCAGGGCTAAAATTATTGAGTAGGGGCGGGCGATGTAAATATTCAAACGAAGAACTTTTGGATGCATTAAAGACCCACTCAAATTTAGGGAAGGGGAAGTGGGATAGTCTACACCTGAGGCCCTCTGGGGAAACTATTGTACATCGTTTCGGGAGTTGGAACCGCGCTCGTAAGCTGGCGGGACTATTAGTACGGAAATATGGGGCACGTAGATATTCAAACAAGGAAATTCTGGATGCATTAAGGACTCATCCACATTTTGGTGCCTTCAAATGGAACAAACTGAGGCTCAAACCGTCTGTTCTCACTATTGTACATCGTTTCGGGAGTTGGAACGAGGCGAGGCGACGAGCGGGCTTGGAGACTAGGCCCTTTGGTAATCCCAAATTGAGCGATGAGGAGAAGGCCCAGCGTGTCCGCAAAGCGATAAAGGACGGCGATAGGGCAACTCTGAAGCGCTACTCCCGCACCTACTTGAAACTCACGGATGGCTGGGCCGAGGAGACCTTCAAGAAATGGAAAGGGCGGCGGTGAGGCAAATGGAAGAGGACGATGATTTTGACCGCATGATGGTGGACGACCTCGGCAGCTGGCTCCTTTGGCGGGTCAAGCGTGAGCCGATGTTCGGCGTGGTGCTTGGGTTGACATTCGTGACTTTGATTTACTCGTTCCTCATCTTCCCCCCCATTATGATTGTGCTTGGGTTTGTGGTTGTACTGGAACTTCACCATGAGTACGGTCATTTCAAAAAAATCCAAAAAAGGATGGAGGGGGTTAGTCACTCTTGAAAAGTAGCCCAGTTACGTATAATGCTTCCGAGCACCCCAAAACCCCCCATATCGCGCAACCTCGAAAAATTTTGCGACTTGGTGGGGGTCAAGTGGGGCAAGACACCTATAATGCGGGACTCAGCTGTGATCAAGACCAGCGGATATTGGGGGTTTCGGGCAGTTCCTCGGGTTTTCGTCATTACGGAGAAATGGGGGGTTGAGATGGAAACGATAGTGGAAATTCTGCGCCGTGAGGGGAAGACGGACGGCAACGGCTGTGCGGAGTGCCCGGTCTGTGGCGAGCGCATCCCGCTCTGCAACGGCGGTCCCCAATCGGTCCGCCACATCGTCGTCACGCGGAACGGCAAGGTGATGATCCTCTGCCCGGAGCGCGCCCATAGGGTGATGCAGTGGACCCCGAAGTAGTCCGC
>CAZKSL010000064.1:0-5496 GCA_964555495.1 Hadarchaeota archaeon (SeqCode) | reverse complement strand
ATAATCAGATGCTCTGCAATTACCTTCCAAGGATTTGCTTTTTGTTCCTTAGCTATGCCAAAACTAAGAGCACCTAGAGCCGATAGCCCCCAAACCACGCTCACTGCAATCGCTGTCGGGAGTTCAAACAGCAAGACTGGAATAATGAACGTCAAAGCGAACACAAACTTAAACGAAAAAGTGGAGATTGTCGATTCCCATATCTCTTTCGTAGTGTGCTTATGCTCCGATTCTTCGGAAATATGTATGCCTAGTGCATCTGAAAGTGCATCCGCTATTGCTATCGCTATTATGCCCCCGATAACCGCAAGCCTTGAGTTCGTGCTAGACTGTAAGCCCACCATCAATCCTAGTGTCGTGATTATCCCCGAGGTCAAGCCAAAACAAAGCCCCATCTTTATCGAATGTCTCATTGCAAGGGCCCTCCAGCTTCTGACTTTAGGCAGATTTCTTCAACTGCCTAGTCATTACTGGCAACTATCCTTTCTTGCCGCTTTTAATCTTGGTGAATAAAGCTTGCGCTTCCTTCGGCGTGGCGTTTTTGTGGATGATTGCGCGAATCGACTTGGCCATCGCCACCGGGTGTTTGTGCTGCCAGATGTTCCGCCCCAGATTCACCCCTATGGCGCCCTTCTGAATGCCGTCATGAATGAACTCGAAAACCTCAAGCTCGGTTTCCACCTTGGGGCCACCCGCCATGACCACCGGTACAGGGCAGCCACGAACGACCTTCTCAAAGCCCTCCTCACAGTAGTACGTCTTCACCACGCGTGCGCCGAGCTCCGCGGCAATCCTGCAGGCCAAGGCGAGGTACCGAGCCTCGCGCTTCTCTAGCTCCGCTCCAACGGCCGTGACCGCCATTACTGGGATGCCGTACTCCTCGCACTCGTTGACGAGGTTCGAGAGGTTCAAAAGCGTCTCGTGCTCGTTCGGCGCCCCGACGAAGACGGACATGGAGACCGCGCTGGCGTTGAGCCGGATTGCCTCCCTCACCGAGGTGGTGATTCCCTCTTGGTCCAACTCCTTGCGCCTCGCCATGCTCGTGCCACCCGAAACCCTGAGGATGACTGGTTTCGTCTTGGCTGGGTCCACGCACGACCGCAGGATTCCGCGAGTGAGCATGATTGCGTCCGCATAGGGCAGGATGGGCTCGACGGTCTTGCCCGGCTCCTCAAGCTTCCGCGTTGGGCCCTGGAAGTATCCGTGGTCTATCGGCAGGAACATCGCCCTGCCATCGGGCTGAATTAGCTGCGAGAGCCTGTTTTTCATGCCCCAGTCCATGTCAACGCCACTCTACTCCTTTGGTCTGACGATTAAATATCCTTTGTCTATTAGCCAGTAGTGAAACTCGCGGGTCGTGTGCAAGCATCCTGCCTTACAGATCTCCCGTATTCGCTCGTACTCATCCGACCCTTCTTCCTTGGTATCGAGCAAGAGCTGCACTGGGCACTCTACGTCCTTGCAGAATTCTCGCTTTTCGTATTCAACATGCCCATCGATTGTCATAGCCCCATTTCCCGCATTCTATCGATCGCTTTTCGGATATTCTCTTCGGAGTTCGCGTAGCTGAAACGCACGTACCCCTCGCCATACGGGCCGAACGCGCTTCCGGGCACAGCCGCGACCCCAGCCTCGCGCAACAGACGCTCGCAGAGTTCCATTGATTTCACGCCTAGCTTCTCGATGCTCGGGAAGGCGTAGAACGCGCTCTCCGGCTTCGCGCACTCGAACCCTTCGATGGAGTTCAGACCATCAACGATGACATCTCGCCGCTTTCGGTACTCCTCGACCATCTGCTGGACACAGTCTTGGGGCCCCTTCAGGGCGGCCAAGCCCGCGGCCTGCACAAACGAGGTCGCGCAGGATGTGGACGCCTGCTGAATCTTCACCATCTCCTTTACCAACTCGACCGGGGCGACCGAGTAGCCCAACCTCCAGCCAGTCATCGCGTAGGTTTTCGAGAACCCGTTGATGTGGATTGCACGCTCGCGCATCTTAGGCAGGGAAGCGATGCTCACGTGCTTACCCTCGTAGGTGAGGCAGTCGTAAATCTCGTCCGTTAGAACCCAGAGTCCGCGGTCGGAGGCTAAATCGGCGATCGCACGCAACTCCTTCTCACTCATGACTGCGCCGGTCGGGTTGTTCGGGTAGTTCAGGAGGAGCATTCTAGTCTTTGGAGTCAGCTTTTTTTGGAGCTTCTCAGCCTTTAGCTTGAATCCGTCAGCCCGAGGAGTCTCCACGAAGATGGGCTTTCCACCGGCAATCTTGACGATGCTCTCGTAGGTCCAGCACGGGCTCGGAATCAGCACTTCGTCTCCGGGATCGAGCACCGCAGCCATGGCACAGAAGATCGCGTGTTTTGCACCGGGAGTGACTAGAACCTCGTCGGCCTTTGCTTTGATGCCCTTTGCCCCCGCGTGCTCGGCTATCGCCTCTCGCAGTTCGGGAATTCCGGCGCTGGGGACGTATTTGGTCATCCCCTCAGTCAGGGCCTTCTCGGCCGCTTTCTTGATGTGGCCGGGTGTGTCAAAATCTGGCTCCCCTACTTCGAGGTGCACTATGTCCTTGCCCTCTCGCTCCAGCTTTTTGGCTAGGCCAAGAACTTTCAACGTGCCAGAAGGCGGAATTTCAGACATCCGTTTTGCAGGCCGCAATTCACCACCCCGCTAAAGTTTTACGAACTCCCGTATAAATCACTCCGGACCTCTATGCACTGGACCGACCGTATCGCGAAGACTCTGTTGCGCAGGGGCAAGCGGCATACGATAGCTAGCGGTATCTCGATTTCCGGGCACATTCACATCGGCCACTCCAACGATGTGTTCATCGCTGACGCTGTCAGGCGGAGCGTCGAGGAGCTAGGGGGGAAGGCGGAGGTCTTCTGGTACGCCGACGACTTCGACCCCATGCGCCGGGTGCCATGGCCCCTCACCAAGGAGTACGAGAAATATCTGGGCGTGCCTTACATTGAGATCCCCTCGCCTGACCCGAAGTACAAAAACTTCGTGGATTTTTTCTCCCGACCTTTCGTGGAATCCCTCGGGAGCTTCGGGATTCGGGCGAAAATTTACTCTAGCGCCGAGGTTTACCGGAGCGGGAAGCTCGCGGAACTGACTCGAGTCGCCTTGGAGCACGCTGGCGAGATTCGCGCGATACTCGATAAATACCGCTCGAAGCCACTGCGGGAAGACTGGCTGCCGTACGACGCGATTTGCGAGCGCTGCGGCAAGCTCGCAACCACCCGCGCCTACGACTGGAGTGGGAACCTCGTCAAGTACAGGTGCGAGGACTCTACCTATGCGAAGGGCTGCGGCCACGAGGGGGAGGCCGACTACACCAAGGGCGACGGGAAGCTGACGTGGCGGGTGGAGTGGCCAGCGCGATGGAAGCTGTTTGGAGTCACCTGTGAGCCCTTCGGCAAGGACCACGCGGTCGCCGGGGGGAGCTACGACACGGGCAAGCTCATCGCGAGAAAAATATTCGGCCACATGCCACCTCATCCGATCCCCTACGAGTGGGTCAGCCTTCGGGGCAAACCAATGTCGTCCTCCAAGGGCCAGGTGTTCACCCTCCCGCAGTGGCTGGAGGTCGCGGAGCCGGAGCTGTTGCGCTATCTCATCTTCCGGAGCAAGGCGATGAAGGCCAAGGACTTCGACCCGGGACTGCCACTGCTGGATCTCTACGACGAGTACGATAATCTTGAGAATATCTACTTTGGAGAAACGAAGGTCAACAAGAGTCGAGAACCCCAGCTCAGGCGAATCTACGAGATCTCGCAGGTCGGAAAAGTTCCGAAGAAGAAACCTCAGCGGATTTCCTTCAGGCTTGCCACGATTACATGCCAGGTAACGCGCGATACTGATCATGCTATCAAGGTTCTGGAATCTAAGGGCGAGCTGGTCAAGCTTGGCAAGCCAGACATCCAACTTGTTACCGAGGGACTAAAGCGCGCCGAAAACTGGGTCGAGAAGTACGCACCGGAAAGGCTTCGCCTCAAACTTTTGGATACCCTGCCCGCGAAGGTGAAACGGGAACTCACGAAGGAACAGAGGCAGGGGTTGGGAAAGCTTGCGGAGGATCTCTCCAAGCGCGAGTTCAAGCCCGAGGAACTCAACAACCACATCTACGAGGTCGCAAAGGAAGCCGAGTTGAAACCGCCCGAACTATTCAGGGCAATATATCAGGTGCTTCTGGGGCGCAAGTCGGGACCGAAGGTCGGAAGTTTCGTTTCAGCTCTTGATAGAGAGTTTGTGATTGCGCGATTTGAGGAAGCCTCGGCCTGAATTTTTGTTGCATCCCCCTGCAACAAGTGTTGTGCCCTCATGCAACAGACAGACGCTCTACTTTCCCCTCAGCCGAAGTTTCACTGCAGGATTGCTAGCGGCAATCTGTCTGAAGACAAATTCAAAGCTTTCGCCGGGAGCGAGCGAGCGTTGCAGAAATATCCCAGTACGACCGATTTCATCGCGGCGCGTCAGGACCTTAACCCGTTCTTGCACGATGTCGAGGCTAACCTTGAGCCGTTTCGCCACTTCTGCCTCGCGACCGATGACCTGCTCCTCAACGTGTCCGCGCTTGGTCGGTTCGATTAACAACAATCGCTTGTCGACCCCCGGCGCGCGTTCCCCCCCCTCGACGTGTTTCAACCCCACGGACCCGCCAAAGTGGTAAAACTCGATTTCGAGGGGTCGCGGCTTGATGAGTGGGAAAGTCACCATGCGACTCTCGCCGAGGTGAATGTGTGCCTTAGGGAGTTGCCAGGGGGTTGCCATCATTATCTCACGCTTGGACGGCTGCAGTCCTGACTCACGCAGGGCTAGCTCAACCCGGTAGGATGGGACGACGCTTGGCACCATAACATCGACGTCGCTATCCTTATTGACATCTCCACGAGCAACGCTGCCGTGAACTATGGGTTCAATATCTCGGCGGTCCAGCGCACACATGAGTTCGCGCGCCGACTCCCGGAATTTTTTGAATAACTTCCAGCGCGCGTCCGAGTAGGTGATTTCTTTCCTCTCAGCGGTGCGGACGGGCTTCACCATGTCATCAGAGCCCTACCACGTGGTCGCCCACCACGAAGGACTTGCCAGAGAGGTGGAGCAGGGGCTTAATCTTCTTCGCGTCCATCGCACCATCCTTCAGCGCACCCTCTACGGCTTTCGCCGCGACGACCCGCCCCGCGATGATCAAGGATGTATCTCCCTTGTGCATCCACTCGAGCTTGCACTCCAAGTTGGCCGGGCACTCGACCACTCGCGGCGGCTTCACCTTCTCCGATGGCTCCCACTTCAGGCCAGCCTTCTCGAGCTCGTTCACGCCCCGCGGAAACGATTCGCCGCAGACGTAGATCTGCTTCATGATGCTCTCCGTGGCCAAGTTCACGACGAACTCTCCAGTCTCCTCGATGTTTTGGTAGGTGTCCCCGCCGTAGCCAGTAGAAAAGGCGAGGATTGGCGGTTCCTTCTTGACGGGCATCACGAAGGATATCGGGGC
>CAZKSL010000063.1:0-5509 GCA_964555495.1 Hadarchaeota archaeon (SeqCode) | reverse complement strand
CGTCTGCCCTTAGCAGTTTCGAACTCGGAAACTTCTTTCAGGGGCTGCATCTCCGAGCGCGCGCGGTAGATTGTCACAACTACGAAAGCCACGATGTAGGCGATCGCGATGTAGGCTATAATGAACATTCTATCCCTCCTTAGGTTTGGGAGTCAGCCCTAAATAACTCTCACGCTCAGGCCCCACCCAAGTCGCTAGCACGGCCCGCCTAGCCCTTCCACAGTCCTAGGGCGAGTCCTACCAGGAACGCTGCGGAGGAATAGGGCAGGATCCCGATTAGCCCTCCACCGCCCGTCAGCTTAGGCAGGAATTCCATCGCCTTGTCGTAGATGTCCGAGAAGCCCAGGCTGATTGCCCCTGCCACGACGAGGATTATGACTAGGGCAACGATGGCAAAGATGAGCTTCACCGCGCGCTTCACTATTACGCCGACCAAGAGGCCTATGATGAATGGGATAATTACTGGAACGAGCCAGGCGATTTCAGGCGGTACCGTCACTTTTCTTCAACCTCCGATTAAGCGGGAACCCCCCGCGTAAATAAATTTTTGGGAGCCAGACGAGGGGGCGCCTTCGCTAGTTGGTGGTGCCATCGCCAGCTACGCGGATCTCAAGAACTCGGCCAGCAGAGTTCCGTTCTCTGGCGTGAGCTTGTAGCTCAGCTTCGTGTTCTCGATCTCTTGCAGCTCGTCGACAGTGAGCGCGTAGATGGGTGTGCGGTGGAATCCGAAGCAAACAAGGCCAACCGCTCTCCTCTCTAAGGCCTCGCGCGAGAGCCGCTCGATCTCCCGGCGCGGCAGGTAAATTACCTCCGACTTGGACGTCTTCTTGCAGCTGACGAGGTAGCGAAGCTCCCCGTTCTTCAAGATCTTGAGGTCGGTGCCGAGCGAACTCCTCGAGCGGTCCCAAGAGTAACCGAGGCGCTCGAAGAAGTGGGCCACTCGGTACTCGAAGCGGACTCCCTTGGCTTTGCTGGAGTGAGTCATCTGGTGCACCAATTTTTCCGTCATTTTTATCTCGGAGCGCCCGAATATGAGTTTTGAGGGTCATGGTAACACAGCAGATCATCCGCGTTAGGGATTTAAGGCTCGAGGACATGCAGGCAGTCCTGAACATCGAGTACAAATGCTTCAAGGATCCCTATCCCCCGAGCCTACTTAACCACCTCTACAGCCTCTACCCCGACGGCTTCCTCGTGGCCGAACTCGACGGGAAGGTCGTCGGCTACGTGATCGCGGTCGTGCGGTGGGGGGCGACCGGGCACGTGCTCGCGATAGGTGTCGACTCACCCCACCGGCGCCACGGCGTCGGGTCCGCGCTTATGGTTAACGCGCTCGACCGGCTGCGCAGGAAGGGGGCGCGGCATGTAAGGCTCGAGGTCCGGGCCAGCAACCGGGCGGCGCAGGATTTCTACCTCAGGCTGGGTTTCAACCAGCGCGAGGTGGTCCCAAATTACTACGCGGACGGCGAGGCCGGCGTCGTCATGACCTACAAGCTGTGACTTGGAGCAATTTCTTATGGAGTAGCTTCCGCTACCGCGCCAGCTTTCGGATTTCTTCGGCGGTTATGATTTGAATCCCCGAGGGCTTCTCCTCCACGCTCTCGCGCACGCCCACTAGGTACTGGATTCCCTTCTGAGCCGCGAGGTTCGCAAGTCGCTGAGAGATTACCCCGTCGAAGACGACTGCTCTAGCATTTTCGACATAGCCCAGCTTTTCGGCGAGCTCCCGGACCTGGACCTCGTCAATCTTTTCCAGCCCCTTATCCAGCAGGTAGGCCTTGGACGTGCCGATGAGCCTGCCCACGGTCGCCTCCAGCTTTCTGAGTTCGTCCTTCCCTCGCATCTCCCTTGTCTCCCTGCCCTTTCTTCGCAGATCGGCGGCAGCCTTGTCTATCGGCACCTTGTTCTTCAGCGCCTCGATTATCTCTTCCTTCTCCAGCTTCTCGACGACTTTCCCCTCGGGTGCCCGCGCCACGTAGTTAATATCCGCGACTTGCATCAGCTCCTTGAGGATCAGGTCGCCACCCCGGTCGCCGTCCAGGAAGGCTGTCGTGGTCTTCCGCTTGCTGAGTTCGCCTATGTCTTTCGGCACGCTGGTCCCCCCGACCGCGACGGTGTTCCTTATCCCGTGACGGAGAAGGTTGAGCACGTCGGCGCGCCCCTCGACGATTATAATTGCGTCGGACTCCCGCATCGCGGGCCCGGCCGGCAGTCCCTTGTAGCTCTCGATCTTCTCGACCCGCTCGAAGCCCTCCATCAGCTTCGAGAGCTTCTCGGCCTCCGGCGCGGCGCCCTCGAACCCCTCGAGGATCTGCCTCGCGCGGTCGACGATGAACCTGCGCTTTGACTCCCGGACGTCCTGGATGCCGCCGACCTCTATCTTCGCCTCGCATGGCCCAACGCGGTCGATTGTCTCCAGGGCCGCGGCGATCAGCGCCGTCTGGGCCTTGTCCAGGCTCGATGGTATGGTTATCGTCCCGGTCGACTTTCCCTGCTCGGACTTCACCTGCACCTTGATCCGGCCTATCCGGCCCGTCTTCTGCAGCTCGCGCAGGTCGAGGGAGTTCCCCAGCAGGCCCTCGGTCTGGCCGAAAACCGCCCCAACGACGTCGGGGCGCTCGACCACTCCACTGGCCTCTATTGTAGCCTTAACCATATATTTGGTCGTTCCACTAACTTCTTTCATGCATAAACCTCCTTTTTGCTTATTTTTCCGGCAATTAGCCCCTCTGAAGGCTCCTTTGCCATTTCACACATCTCTTCCACAAAAGCCAGATGAGCTTGATCTGGATTCTGGCTTTGACTTGATGATTGGATCTGGCTTTGATCTGATGATTGCAGACTGAGTTTTGGCAGGGCGGAATAAAAAGCCTGCGGTCAGGAGGATTTGGACAGAAATAGATTTTTTGCACAGAAATTAGGCGATCTGCGCAATAATTGATTCAGAGAGCCGCTTATCACAATTACTCGTAAATTATATCTCCTTGAGAAGCTAACATAACTTTGATAGAATGAAATACACTTGTCCGCTCTGTGGACAAGAAGTTCCACCTTCCGTATACCGCAAGATTACTGGAATATGGGAGGAACGGCGGAAGCTGCTTCAGAAGGTAAAGGAGCAGAGAGAAAAACTTAAGCAAAAGATTGCTAAGGGGAAGGAAAAGCTCCAAAGGGAAAGAACCAAATTTAGAAAGCAGAAAGCCGATCTCATCAAGAAAGCCGTTGACAAGCGGACGAAACGCTTTGAGTCACAAATCAAGGCGCTGAAACGCAGGGAGCAGCGGATAGAAAAAAGGGCACGTGACAAGATACAAAAGGCCACCACCCGAGCGCACTCCGAAGCGTTGAAACGTGCGAAGAAAAAATTCAAGACATTCGAGAAAAGGTTCCGTGTTTCCGTCAAGAATCAGATGCAGAGAGAGAGGGAACAGGCAAGGACGAAAATTAAATCCCTCAGGAATGAGTTCCGTGCTTCCGTCAAGGAAGCGAAGAAAGCTGGCGCGATCGCGGTAAAAAGGAAGTATGAGCGGTTGGAGCGTACTTTCCGCACCACCCTGAAATCAATGGAGACCAAGAACAAGCAGATACAGGAACAGAGGCGACAGATAGAGGAGCTAAAGAAACAGCTGGAAAGGCGAACCACCCCACAGATCGAGGGGCTGCTCTACGAGAACAAGCTAGCGAGCGAGTTAAAGAAGCACTTTCGGGAGGATGACATCCGACATACTGGGAAGGGCGGGGATGTCACCCAAGGTGTCATGAGGGGCGGGAACCTAGTCGGGACAATGGTGTACGAGTGTAAGCGGGTGAAGCACTACTCTAGCGCCCATGTAAAGCAGGCCGCGGAGGCCAAGAAAAAGAGAAGCGCGGACTTCGCCATCTTGGTGACAAGTGCCATGAAACGCGGAACTCAGGGATTCTACGTAGAGCGCGGTGTGATAATCGTCCACCCGGCGGGAGTAATGTCAATCGCCGCTATCCTCAGGAATCAAATCGTCCAAATCGCTGGGATGAAACTGGGCCAGCAGCAGAGGGACAAGGCGGTGAAGCTCATCTTGGACTACCTCGAGGGGCCCGAGTTCGCGAATTCGATGGATGCTATTGTACAGGAGACCATCGCTGTCCGGGAGGAACTGAAGGACGAGATGAAGAAGCACTTTGCGAGATGGAAGAAAAGGCATGCTGCATACAAGAAAATCTTTGAGGAGGCGTCCACGGTCAAAGGGACCAGCAAGACCCTCTTGAGTGGAGCACCCAAGAAACCACCACGGAAAGTCGCCCCCCCGGCACTCGTAATGATTCCAAAGAAAAAGAAGTCTCAGAAAAAGAAGGCCCGCTCCTGAACCAACCGATCGTTCTCCGCGGTAGAGAAACGGAGACTAACCCGGTATTTACTTTGTCATCTACCGTCTAAAGGAGGGGATTGGAGTTAATTAGAGCCATGCGCCAAACAATCTCTAGGGAGATCTAATGAGTACCAATTCTCAGCGGAAAGAGAAACTAGGTCTAGTTGAAAATATATCTATTACTTTTACTTGCATAATGTTTGCTGCTATCGTTGGGACTTTAATTAGAGTAACTTTCCCACAAAATTGGCTACTTTCCTTATTTTACATAGTTCTCGGTGCAGTTTTACTTATTTTGGCCCCCCTACTCGCATTCTACAGTATAATTAGACTCACAACTAAATTGAAAGGGAAAGAAGAAAATCTCCCAGTTATTATTCATACTGCAGTAGTGTCCACAATTATTACCGCCACGTTAGGACCAACTATCGGATTAGCTGCGATAAATGGCGACTGGTTGAAATTTGCTTTCTGGATGCTCGGGGTATTTATTCTTGTTGGAATTTCTTTCCTAGAGTTCGATTTTATTTCTTCTTGGGCGGGTAGAAGATTACGATAGAAAACGCCGAACGTACAGAAGCGTCACATTAAAAGTTAGGAGAAAATAAAACGGCGTTAAATATCTGCTTCAAACAACCTCAGAAAGTATTAAGCCATGTCAACCGTGCAATTCCTCTTTTTCAGTGGAGTCAGAACAGCCCAGCCAGCGATATTATCCCGAGCGCGGCGAGCGTCATCAGGGCCGCGCTGAGCACCACCCCGATCGCTATGGCGGCCGCGGCGGGCTTCCTGTCCAGCCCGAAGAGGTAGGCCATGAGCGCCCCCGTGTACGCCCCCGTCCCGGGCACCGGGGTCGCCACGAAAGCCACCAGGACCGGGAATCCCCACTTCCTCCCGTGACCGCGCCTCCAGAACCACCTGAAGATCGAGTCTATCCACCCGTACCTCTTCCTCATGGGCGGGGCGAGCCAGTCCAGCCCGGCGAAGACGATCGGGATCACGAGCAGGTTCAGCCCCACGCAGAGGATGAAGAGCAGCGCCGGGTTGAGGCTCGTCAGGGCAAGCGCGGCCGGGATCGCGTAGCGGGCCTCGAAGCTCGGGACCAGTGAGAGCAGCAGGACGACCAGCAGCTCGATCAACCCGACACCTCCACTGACTTATAC
>CAZKSL010000062.1:0-5566 GCA_964555495.1 Hadarchaeota archaeon (SeqCode) | reverse complement strand
GGCCAACCCTGACGCGGTCCGGACAGTGAGGGAGATGGTTTACCGAACCGAGCAGAATCTGATTCTCTCCCGAGTTCGCGAGCTCCGACGCGCGGGATAGCCTTGGTGCGTGAATGTACGATTTTGAGCCAGAGAGGGTCAGACAGTTTCTTGAGGGTCAGGGAGCGACACGCGCGGCAATCCAGTTGCCGGCTGGATTGAGAGAACATCTGCGCGAGATAATACCTGCCTTCGAGGAGGCTGGCGTAGAGGCGATGATTCTAGCCGACAGTTGCTACGGGGCCTGCGATCTCGCGGACCTCCGGGCGAAGCAAATCGGGTGCGATGTGTTGGTTCATTACGGTCACGCGGACATGGGCCTACCGACGACTCTGCCGACCCTGTACGTGGAGGCCCGCATGAAGGTTGACCCAACCGAAGCCATCGAGCGAGCTTTGCCTAAGTTGAAGGACAAGCGATGGGGCTTAGCAACAACGGTCCAACACATTGAGCATTTGCCGCGGGTCAGAGAGTTATTGGAGAAAAATGGCATTGAGGCCACGATTGGCGACCCAGGACCGCGCGCGAAATACCCGGGCCAAGTCTTGGGATGTGACTGGGGCTGCGCGAGGTCGGTGGCAGGGAAAGTTGATGGCATCTTGTACATAGGAACCGGCCGATTTCATCCCCTAGGAATCGCTTTGGCGACGGGGAAAGAGGTAGTGACGGTGAATCCACTCGCGGGGGGACACGAGAAAGTGTCGGGAGATTTGAGTGGCTTCCTGAGAGGTCGAAAAGCGATGGTAAAGCGGGCGGCCTCATGTGAGAGTTTCTGCGTCGTTACGAGCGTCAAGCCGGGTCAGAGGCGCTTTAAGCTCGCGAGGAGGCTAGTTGAGGAACTCAAGGAGGACGGACTGAGCGCCACGCTGTTGCTGGCGGATGAGATCACGCCGGAGAAATTGGAGGATTTCCGGGCGGAGGCGCTCGTTTGTGTGGCGTGTCCGCGCATACCTGTGGATGATGCCGAACGTTTCGATTGCCCAATCCTGACGCCATTCGAAGCGAGGGCAGCGCGAGGAAAGGTCGATTTGGAGCCCTACAAACTAGACGAGATTCAACCGAAGGACTCGTGAGGCCCCATGCGCAAAAAGCAACTTGAAGTAGTTCTCCAGAAGCTAGCCCCACACCCAGATCCTAGCGCTGAGCTCGAGCAGTACATGACGCCCGGCGATGTTGCATCGGCCCTCTTGAGTTTGGCATATATCCGCGGGGACATAGCGGACAAGATCGTTTATGATTTGGGATGCGGAACTGGGCGGCTGGCAATTGGTGCCGCGCTACTGGGAGCGAAGGAAGTTGTTGGGGTCGACCTGGACGGGCGTGCGCTGGAGACGGCGAGGGAAAATGCTCACGAGGCCGGGGTGGAGGTAAAGTGGGTGGAAGCCGATGTTGAAGGTTTTAGAGAGTCTGGCGCAGACACCGTAGTTCAAAATCCCCCATTCGGAGTTCAGCGGAAGGGCGCGGACATGAAGTTTCTCCGCAAGGCCCTAGAACTTGCCCGGGTGGTGTACTCTCTCCACAAGGCGCCGCCGAGGAACCGTGGATTTATAGCCGAGCGCGTAAAAGAAATGGGAGGAAAGATAACCGACCGAATGGAGTTGACATTTCACATCCCGAGACAATTCAAGTTCCACACGCGCGATGTGTATAGGTTTAAGGTAGATCTCTATCGAATTGAAGGAGGTAGTTAATAATGGCTGAAGAAATAAAAACTGGTGATTTTGCAGTACCCGGCGATTTCCTAGCAACGGCCGAGGAGTTTGTGCCAGGGGATGGCGCATACGAAGAGGGTGGCAATATCTACTCCTCTTGCACCGGAGTGGTCCTGTTGGACGTGAGGACGAAGAAAGCCTCAGTACACGCCAAAACTCAGACGCCTCCCGTCTTGAAGCGCGGCGACATAATCATTGGGCGCATAGAGAAGGCGGGAGAGCAGCGAGCGGACGTTTGGATAGGCGTGCTGAGGGGTAGGGAGAACAGACAGCTCCCGCTCCCCGACCTCGGGTCCATCCACGTGTCCAACATACGCAAGGAATACGTCAAGGAGCTGCGGGATCAGTTCAGGCCAGGGGACATAGTGAGGGCCCGGGTGATAAACGCTGGGAGAAAACCCATCCAGCTTTCGACCGACAGCGACGACTTGGGAGTTATAGTGGCCGCCTGTTCCAGATGCCGCGTTCCACTCGAGATAGAGGATTCCAAACTAAAATGCCCGAACTGCAGACGGGTCGAAAATCGGAAAATCGCCAGCGATTATCGTAAAGGGATACTGTAAGATGGCTCGATACAAGCGGGTTCTAAACCTGAAGTTGAGCGGCAGCGACCAGACGATAAGGATAGTTCAGGCACTCAGCGAGTTGAAAGCCGACATAGTGGCAGATTCCACGCCATCATCGATCAAGATCACCATCCACGGCACGAAGGAGGAGGTCCGTGATATATCTAGAAAAGTCATGGCCATTGCAAAGCAGTCAAAATCTTCATAAGTGAGTCATCTGATTTCTTAGGTAGGTGCGCGAATGGAACTCGAGCTACTGAGAAAGGAGGGTACGACTATGGAGCTGAGGGTGATTGGCGAGGACCACACCTTCTGTAATCCAATAAGAAAGAACCTGCACGGGGACAAACGCGTTACTACGGCGGCTTACAGCATTGAACACCCCGTACTCTCGCATCCCAAGTTTTACGTGAAGACCAAAAGTGGGAGGTCTCCGGACCGCGCGCTGAGGCGGGCGGCGAAGAAGCTCGAGGGCGACTGCATTGAAGTGCGACAAAAGCTCAATAAGGCGCTGAAGAAGTGAAACCGGACGATCTCCTGAGCTGCTATCCGAATATTGAGACGGCGATTCTCGACAAGGAACTGGCGAGCCTTGGCGATGCTCTGGTCAATCTGATTTATTCGCTAGGGCTCTCCATCGCGAGGGGACGGGCCGAGGGAGCCAAAGTTTCTAATTTAGTCTTAGCGAAGGCGCTCACGTCTGCCGGGCTGCGACATCTCGCCCCATCGCGCGCGGATCGTCAACAGTTGGCGGACGTGGCGGAGGCAACGGTCGCATGCGCGTGGCTCCGCGGCGTCATCACTCTCGAGCGCGCCGCCGAGACAATCGCGGACGAGCTAGTCAAAAGAGATTTCAGCGATAGAAAGGATATCCAGGATGGGGCGGAGAAAGGGTTTACCCGCTTACTTTCGAATGTGAGAAGGGGGCTCAAGCTTGGAGAAAGCGAGGTTTCGGGAAATCAAGTCTGAGATAAGGGTCTTGGGCATAGACGACGGTCCCTTCAAACCGCGCAGCAAGGAACAAGTCCTGCTGGTGGGCACGATTTTTAGAGGTGGGCAATGGTTGGACGGCATACTGAGCACGCACATCGAGGTGGACGGTACCGATGCGACGCGGAAAATCTCAGACATGGTCAACAGCACTAGGCACAAGGACCAGCTCAGGGTGATAATGACCAGCGGCGTCACCTTCGCCGGGTTCAACGTTGCCGATATCAGCGAAATTTTCAAACGGACGCGGCTGCCGGTCATCTCGGTCTCCCGGAAATGCCCGGACTTGGACTCGGTCAAGCGGGCCCTGCAGAACTTGTCGGACTGGCGCGAGCGATGGGAGATACTTAAATCGGCGGGGAAAATTTATACGGTGAGGATCAAGCGCGGGGAAGCTCCCGTTCACATGCAACTTGCTGGGATAAAGCGGACGGACGCGGAGGAAATAGTTCGGTCCACCACTACCCGGGGGCTCATGCCCGAGCCCCTGCGCACGGCACACCTGATTGCCAGGGGGGTAGTGAGTGGCGAGAGCATGGGGAGGGCGTGACGAATGCCGAGGAAAAAGAAATTAGCAAAACGGTTTCGTGAGAAGTTTTTCGGCGTGCTTAGACATCCCATCGTCCGAGACGTGCTTGTAATCATCCTAATCGTGGCAGTCCTGTATTTTGGGATCAAAGGCGCCATGATTCTTTTTTTGCAGACCGAGATGCCTATGATGGCGGTCGCGTCGAACAGCATGAAGCACTACAACGAATCGTGGAGGGATTACTATGAGGCGGAAAACTACAATCCATCCGATTTCCCCATTCAAGGAGGTTTCGAGCGAGGAGATCTCCTGATTATCAGGGGGGTCAACTCGCTTGATGATGTCAGTATAGGTGACATTATAGTGTATGACGTGGGGTCGGGGCAAAGGCCAATCGTGCACAGGGTTGCCGGGATAGTTGACAGCGGTGGCCGGGTATACTTCATAACGATGGGAGATGCTAATTACCCTAATTTGGATCAGTGGCAAGTTGAGTCCGACGATGTCTTGGGTGAGGTCGTGTTCGTTATACCCAAACTTGGCTACTTGTCACTATGGGCCGGGTCTTAGATGTTTTCGGGAGAGAAACCTTCGTTGGCGACAGACGTTGTAGTTGCGCTGGGCGGGGGCGTGGTTCTCGTAAAAAGGGCCAAGGAACCTTACAGGGGATTATGGGCGCTCCCGGGCGGATTCGTCCGTCACGGCGAGCGCGTGGAGGATGCTGCTCTCAGGGAGGTTCTGGAAGAGACCGGTTTGAGGATTAAGTTAAAGAGGTTGGTGGGAATATACTCCGACCCAAAGCGAGACCCCCGGGGCCATATCGTCTCCGTCTGCTTCCTAGGCGAAAGGGTCGGAGGCGAGCTGAGGGCCGCTACGGATGCGGCGGAGGCGAGGATCTTTAAAGAAATCCCGTGGGAGGATCTAGCGTTTGACCACGCCCAGATGCTAAGGGACGCAGGGTTCGGGTGATCGAATGGAATTTTGTCCAAAATGCGGTGGGTTGCTGATCCCGGAAAAGAAGGGGAAGATGCTAAGGCTGGTCTGTAGCAAGTGCGGGCATACCACAGGTAAAGCCGAGGCCAAGGGATACAAGCTTGTCCGCGAAGCGAAACCGAAGGAAGATGAACTAGCGGTAATCGAGGAGGAAAGAACTGGCCTCCCAACGACCCGCGTCACCTGTCCAAAGTGCGAGCATAATCGGGCCTATTGGTGGATGAGACAAACTCGCGGAGCGGATGAGCCCACCACGAGGTTCTATAAATGCGTGAAGTGCAATCACGTCTGGCGAGAGTATTAGTGAGGGTCAAATATGGAAGAGTTCACACCACCGCACGTTGAACCGGCCAAGCCTAGAAAAATATCCGAAATCAAGACCGGCGACGAGCGAGTTAGGGTCGTGGGGTTAGTCGTCGATAAGAAGGAGGTTGACCTTGTCTTAGACGACGGCTCAGGACGCATCACGGTGATTTTCGACGACCCCGCGTTGACGGAGGGCGTGGAAGTCGGATCCAAAATAAGGGTGTTTGGTTCCCCCCTCAACGTAGCGGATACTCACGAACTCCACGCCGACATAATTCAGAGGCTCGACAAGCTCGATTTAGAGCTCTACGATCGGGTCAGGCGCGAAGTCAAAAAATTTGAAAAGGAACTTCGACAATAGGATAATGGAGGCCCGTTTGTGGTAAAGGTTCGCATGGAGGACTCAAAGATTTGGAAGTCGAGCATTGGGG
>CAZKSL010000061.1:0-5606 GCA_964555495.1 Hadarchaeota archaeon (SeqCode) | reverse complement strand
GGGCATAGATGTCCCAACCGCGGCGATTGCCATAGCCGAGCCCGGCGAGGCCGAGGACGCGGTCAAGTCGATCGTGGATAAAATCAAAGAACTGAAGAAGTGACCCAGATGCCAGGAGAGGAGGGCTTGGGCGTCCCCGTCGAGGTAATTGAGATTCGAGCCCGCACGGGGGCGACCGGCGAGATTCTGCAGGTCAAGGGCAAGATCCTAGAGGGCCGAGACAAGGGGCGGATTATCACCCGCAATGTCAAGGGCCCCGCGCGCGTCGGAGATATCTTGATGCTCCGCGAAGCCGAGCGCGAGGCAAGGGAGATAAGGGTGCCATGAGATGCCAGCCACCAAGAAGTGCTCGTTCTGCGGCCAGCGCATAAATCCCGGAACGGGCCTGATGTTTGTGCGACGCGACGGATCCATGTTGTTTTTCTGCTCGTCAAAGTGCGAGCGCAACCATCGCCTGGGCCGAAAACCGCACAGGGTGAGGTGGACCGAGCGCTCGCGAAAGGTGAGGGGTAAGGCTTGACCGAGCGCACTTTCACTATGATAAAGCCCGATGCTGTGGAACGCGGGCTGGTCGACGAGGTTGTCAGTCGGATTAAGGGCACCGGGCTGAAGATAGTCGTGATGCACCGGGAAAAGCTTGACCGCCCCAAAGCCGAGGAACTCTACTCCGTTCACCGGGGGAAGGATTTCTTCGAGAAGCTGGTCGAGCACGTGCTCTCCGGCGAGGTCGTGGTGATGCTGGTGGAAGGGGATCGCGCTGTCGTCAGGATGCGAGAACTCATCGGCGCCACCGACCCAGCCAAGGCGGAGAAGGGGACGATTCGCGGCGATCTCGCGACTGACATTACCCACAACGTCATCCACGCTGCTGACTCGCCCGAGAGCTTCGAGCGCGAGGCGCGGATTTTCTTCTCCGAGGATCAGCTTTAATTCCGATTTTTGTGGCAGAAGTACTGATAGGACTTTTTACCGTAACAGCCGAATAGCACTACTGAGGTGAGCCCGATGCGGGAGCGAAAAGTCCGCCAGCCGATAATATCGGTGCTGGGGCACGTCGATCACGGGAAGACCCTACTACTGGATAAGGTTAGGGGCACCACCGTGGCCGCCCGCGAGGCCGGGGCGATTACCCAGCACATCGGCGCCACCGAGGTTCCCACCGAGACCATCGAGCAGATCTGTGGGAAGCTGCTCGAGCGCTTCGGCGTGGGGGTGGAGCTGCCCGGTCTGCTCTTCATAGACACCCCTGGGCACGAGGCCTTTACCAACCTGCGCCGCCGCGGGGGGGCTCTCGCGGACCTGGCGGTGCTCGTCGTAGACATAAGCGAGGGGATTATGCCTCAGACACTCGAGTCCATCAACCTCCAGAAGTCAAACCGTACCCCTTTCACGATGGCGGCCAACAAGATAGACACGCTCCCCGGGTGGCGGCCGAAGGAGGGGGCCTGCTTTTTGGAATCGCTCCCCACGCAGAGCGAGGGAGTTCAGCGCAAGCTCGATGAGAAGATTTACGAGCTGGTCGGAAAGCTGCACGAGCTGGGTTTTGAGGCGGAGCGCTTCGACCGCGTTAGCGATTTCCGCAAGCAGGTGTGCATAGTGCCGACCAGCGCGAAGACCGGGGAGGGGGTCCCCGAGCTTCTGGCCGTGCTGGCAGGTCTCGCCCAGCGCTTCATGGGGAAGGAGCTGGCGGTCGAGGTCAAGGGTCCCGCCCGGGCCACGGTCCTTGAGGTCAAGGAGGAGGTCGGCCTGGGGACCGCGATAGATACTATAGTATACGACGGAACTCTGGCGAAGAAGGACATGATAGCTGTCGGCGGGCTGAAGGACGTGATAGTTTCCAAGGTCCGCGCGCTGTTCCAGCCGAAACCTCTGGACGAAATCCGCGACCCCCAGGACAAGTTTCGCCACGTCAATAAGGTCGTCGCTGCAGCGGGGGTCAAGGTGGCGGCGCCGGGTCTGGAGGAGGTCGTCGCGGGGGCGCCCTTCTGGGTCATAGAGTCAGAGGGAGAGGCCGACGAGCTGAGGAGGCAGATTCGGGCGGAACTCGATCGGGTCCGCATTCAGGCCGACGTTGACGGGGTGGTGGTCAGGGCCGATACCCTGGGCTCGCTCGAGGCGCTGGAGGGTCAGCTCAGGGCGCACGAGATACCGATTCGCCGCGCAGACATCGGCGGTGTCTCGCGCCGCGATGTGGTTGAGGCCGTCGCGGTTGCCGAGCGCAAGCCGCTCTTGGCAGCAATCCTCGCGTTCAACGTCGGCGTGTCACCGGACGCGCGGGAGGAGGCAAAGAAGCGGAAGGTAAAGGTGGTGGAGCAGGATGTCATCTACAGGCTAATCGAGACCTACGAGGAGTGGGCGGAGCGCAAGCGCGAGGAGGTCAGAAGGGAAAAGCTGAAGGGCTTCGTGAGGCCGGGGAAGTTCGCGCTCAAGCCCGGCCTCGTATTCAGGCGCAGCCAGCCCGCGATAGTGGGCGTCGACGTGCTCGGGGGCATCCTGAGGCCCAAGTTCCCAGTCATGCGCAGGGACGGCCGCCGGGTGGGAACGATCAGGGAGATCCAGCGCGAGCAGGAGACGGTCTCGGAGGCTGCCGCCGGGGACGAGCTGGCGGTCTCCATAGAGGGCCCCATGGTGGGGAGGCACATCAACGAGGGAGACGTTTTGTATGTCGACATCCCCAGGGACCAAGTGATTGTCCTGAAGCGCGACCTCAAGGATATGCTGTCGGGCGATGAACTTGGGGTGCTGGAGGAGACGATCTCGAGCAAGCAGCGCGAGGATCCAACGTATGGGGTGATGTAACTGGCCCGTTGCTCCGCGTCTATGCGGGCCAACGCACGTTTTTGCAACGAAGAACGAACACCTGCTGGGCCGAGGATTTCGAGCTAGCTGCTGCTCAACGAGGATTTTTTTCACGTTTTGTGCTGGTAATGCTTAATTTTCTGGAAGTCGATTGATGCTAGCCGCGCTCTTTGATATTGCCTTGGCGTCGATATTATCAGCAAGGCGAGGAAAAAACTAAAGAGCGGGAATGAGTAGGGGAGTAGGTGATGTGAGATGGTTAAGGTAGTCGTTGCGGACCCCGAATCCGGGAAGGCCTATCAGGTGGAGGCAGACGAGGCTCACTCGCGCAGGCTGGTCGGCCTCAGGATAGGCGACAAGTTCGACGGCGAGGTGGTGGGACTGCCCGGCTACGAGCTCCAGATTACCGGAGGGACGGACAAAGATGGGTTCCCGATGCGCTTTGATGTGGCGGGCCCCCGCAGGGCGCGAGTTCTTATGGCGAGGGGGCCGGGTTTCAGACCCAAGAGGGGAGGCGAGCGGAGGCGCAGGCTCGTCAGAGGGGGTTCGGTCTCCCCCGACATCGCTCAACTCAACGCCAAGGTCGTGAAGAAGGGAGACAGACCAATTGAGCAGATCCTCAAACCGGAGGCACCCGAGGAGAAGCCCCCAGAAGAGGAGAAACCGAAGGAGAAGCCGGAAGAGAAACCCAAAGAGGAAGCAAAGCCCGAGGAGAAACCGAAGGAAAAACCACCTGAGGAGAAGAAACCAGAGGAGAAGGTCGAAGAAAAGCCTGAGAAGGAAGAAGGGGCGACGGAGGAAAAGGGAGCCGAGGAAAAATCGGGAGCCTCCGAGAAGAAGGAGCAGAGCGGGTGAGGGGTGTCCAATTGGCCCTGCCAGTTGTAAATATAGGAATGATTGGGCACGTCGACCACGGCAAGACCACTCTCACCGAGGCGCTGTCGGGCGTCTGGACGGACCGCCACAGCGAGGAACTCAGGCGCGGCGTCTCAATCAGGCTGGGTTACGCCGACACGATTTTCAGGAAATGCCCTAAATGTGGCACCTACACCACGAAGGAGAAGTGTCCCGAGTGTGGCGAGGAGGCGAAGCCCCTCCGCCGGATTTCATTCGTCGACGCCCCCGGTCACGAAACTCTGATGGCGACCATGCTGTCGGGCGCTGCGATAATGGACGGCGCGGTCTTGGTGATTGCAGCGAATGAGCCGTGTCCCCAGCCCCAGACGAAGGAGCACCTCATGGGCTTGGATATAATCGGGATTCGCAATGTCATCGTGGCTCAGAACAAAATCGAGCTCGTCTCGCGCGAGGAGGTCCTTGAGAACTACAACCAGATCAGAGAGTTCCTGAAGGGCACCTCCGCAAAAGACGCCCCGATCATCCCTATCTCGGCGGTGCACGGGGTCAACGTGGATAAGCTCATCCAATCGGTCGAGGAGCATGTCCCGACCCCGGAGCACGATCTCTCGAAACCCCCTCGCATGCACGTCGCCCGTTCCTTTGATGTAAACCACCCCGGGATTAAACCGGAGAAGCTCGTCGGGGGCGTTGTCGGTGGATCCTTGCTTCAGGGCAAGTTGAATGTGGAGGATGAGATAGAGGTCTGCCCCGGGCTGCGCGTCGAGAAAGGCGGAAAGGCTTCGTGGCAGCCACTCACTTCCAAGGTGACTAGCCTGCGCGTGGCTGGCAAGTCCATGAAGGAGGCGGCGCCCGGCGGTTTGCTGGGTGTGGGCACCGAACTCGACCCCTCCCTCACGAAGTCCGACTCGCTCGTGGGGTCTGTGGCGGGGAAACCGGGAAGCCTTCCGCAGCTTTTGGAATCGTTTCAGCTTGAGGTCCACCTCTTGGAGCGCGTGGTCGGCACGGCCGAGGAGCAAGAGGTTAAGCCCATCACCACCAGGGAGCCGCTGATGATCAACGTGGGTACCGCCACGACGGTCGGGGTCGTGACGAGCGCCAGGGGCTCGGAGGCGGAAGTGAAACTGAAACTACCGGTGTGCGCGGATAAGGGCACGCGGGCGGCAGTGAGCAGGCGCATAGGGGGCAGATGGCGCCTCATCGGTTACGGTATAATCAGTTAGGTTGATTTTTGAGGGGCACCGCATGGCCGAGCTACGGGTAATCGCCGACACCAACTTTCTGATGCTTCCCGGCATCTTTGGGATAGACATCTTCAGCGAGCTGGATAGGGTCCTCGAGCGAAAGTACAAACTCGTCGTTCCGCGGCCTGTGGTAGATGAATTGAGGAACATAATCATAGAGGGGAACCCCGAGGAGCGTTCGGCCGCTCGCTTGGCTCTGGATATGCTGCCCCGCGCTGAGATGGTTGAGGGCAACCCGCCGGCGGACGACGCAATCCTTGAGTTGGCGCAGGCTAAAAGATACGCGGTGGGGACCAACGACGCCGATTTGCGCGGGCGGCTCAGGGAGGTCAAAATTCCCGTAATTTATTTACGGCAAAAGTCTCATCTTGCGATTAACGGCAAGGTCTAATATCGGTTGGTGGCACCTGATTTGACCCGTCTCAATAGTGTGATGTGATGATCGAACTCGACCCCGTAACTCTGGCCCCGCTGGCGGGCCTTCTGGCGCTGGTGTTCGCGGGCCTCTTGGCGCTCTGGATTCGGCGGCAGCCCAGCGGCACACCGCGAATGAGGGAACTCTCGGACGTTATCCACAGGGGCGCCATGACCTTCCTGAATAAGGAGTATGTGGGCATAGCGGCCTTCGTCGTCGCGGTGGCAGCAGTACTGGTTTTGGTTATAAACCCGCAGACGGCTCTTTGCTTCGTCTTTGGCGCGTTTCTC
>CAZKSL010000060.1:0-5847 GCA_964555495.1 Hadarchaeota archaeon (SeqCode) | reverse complement strand
GCGGGGGAGGGCGATGGGTACCTACGGGACATCTTGGGCGGCAGGCTTCGCGCTTGGTCCCCTGATCGGCGGTTCTCTCTACGTCACCGCGGGCGCTAGCGAGGTGTTCCTGCTCAGCGGCATCGTGGCGTTTGCGGCCACCGCCATCATGCTCGCAACCTCCCTCCCGAAGCCGAAGATAACCTTCAAGCGCACGAGCCTGAGGGGCCTCTGGGTACCGTGTTTGGCGGGGCTGGTCTACCTCGGCGTGGTCGCGGTCGTGCTCACCCTGTTCCCACCATACGGACGTGCGCTGGGACTCTCGGGAGCAGAAATCGGGGGGCTGCTTACTACTTTCGCCATGATACGCGCGCTACTTTTCATTCCTATGGGCGGCCTCTCAGACCGCTTCGGCCCGCGCCCGGTCATCCTGATGGGGCTGGCGGGTGCCGCAGTAGCGTCCGCAGTACTGGGGGCGGTGACTGGCTACCTTTCCATTACCTTAGCAGTTGTGGTCTTGGCCGGGGCCGAGAGCGCGATCTATCCAGCGGCGATCAGCATGGCCTCCGAAGTAGGCGGCGGAGCGAGCCGCGGCTACGTCCTTGGGATATTCAACGCAGTTGCAATGGCGGGCTGGGGGATTCTGCCCGGAATCGGAGGGGCGCTCGCCGACATCGTTGGCCCCACTGCCCCCTACTTCATGTGCGCCTTGGTGGCCGCGATAACGCTAATTGTCATGTGGAAGGTCCTGCCGAGAAAATAAGTGCCGGGGGCGGGAGTCGAACCCGCGACTTCCAGATTTCCCACATCATCTCGGGGATCAGCACTCACAACCGCCGATTAGGTTATGAGTCTGGCGCTCTAACCAGCTGAGCTACCCCGGCTCGTTAGAAATCTTGGCGCTGCTCGATTTTAATTCTTCCTAACTCCCGCGTGCAAATTTCAAGAAATCCTGAGGCGAACGCAGAATCTTGCAGCCACCCTCGTAACCGACCAGCACCTGATCCGCCACGCCTACAAACAATCCATTCTCAATCACGCCCGGCACCCTGTTGATGGCCTCCTCGAGTTCCGCCGGGTTTCCGATCGCCCCGAACTTCACATCGAGAATGTAGTTCCCGTCATCCGTGACAAAGGGCTGTCCCGTCGACGATTTCCTCAGCTGCGGCTCGCCGGCAAGTTTTTTGAGCTGGTGCGTAGCGTAGCCGTGGGTGAACGGCAAGACCTCGACCGGCACCGGGCTGCGCTCTCCCAAGCGCTGAACTAGCTTAGTTCGATCCACCACGATGACGACGCGCTTCGCCGCGCTAGCGACTATCTTCTCCCGAGTGTGCGCCCCACCGCCGCCCTTGATCATCGAGAAGTCAGGAGCCACCTCGTCCGCCCCGTCGAGCATCAAGTCAAGCTCCGGATGTTGGTCGAGCGTGCCCAACCGAAGACCCAGCTTGTCCGCAAGCTGCTGGGTAGCGGAGGAGCTAGCGACAAATACGGCATCAGGCTTCTGCCTGCTTAGCGCGCGAACCACCTCGGCCACAGTCGTCCCGGAGCCCAGCCCCACGACCGTGCCGTCTCTCACAAGCTTTACCGCGTCTTGCGCAGCGGCCCGCTTCCACTCCTCGGATGCCATCTCCACCCCCCGTGAAGCTCTGAACACAGGGTATAAAAGTTGCTCCAGACTGAGGGAAACTAAATAAGTCCTCAAAGTAAGTAAAAATTGGTTGGTAGACATGAAGCGGAGCGTGCCGGTAAAAGATGCCATGACGATGAACGTCCTGACCGTGGGGCCTCGGACCACCGTGGCCAAAGCTGCGAAGCTAATGAGTCAGAATGGAGTTGGGAGCCTCATCGTTGTCAAGAAGAAGAAGCCCGTTGGGATTCTCACGGAACGCGACCTCTTGATGAAGGTAGTCTCAGAGGACTTGAAGCCGAGCAGAATCCGAGTTGGAAAGATAATGTCTAGCCCGGTTATCACCACGGGCCCCGACCAAGACGTGATCGAGGCCGCACGTGTGCTGATCAGCAGAAAGATCCGCCGCCTCCCAGTAGTTGATAGGGGGAAACTCGTCGGCATCCTCACTGCTAGTGACATAACCGCGGTATCACCCGAATTGATCGAGGTTCTCCCAGAGCACCGAGAGCTCTCCTCGGAGGAAGAGTTTGAGGAAAGCGTCTGCGAAGTATGTGGAGAGATCGCATCGGGCCTCCATGAGATGAACGGCATGCTCGTCTGCGAAAAATGTCGCGATTTCCTCAGCGGGTAATGGTGTGAAGACGTATCGCAATCTATTGATAAAAATAAAAGTCAGCGAAGTGATGAAGCCTCCCGCTGCGTCCGTTGCTCCTTCTGACTTGGCCACCAGGGCGCGGGGGATTATGCGTTCGACGGGCTTGCATACCCTGCCCGTGATGGAAGGGGGGAAGCTTCAGGGAATCGTTACTCTGAGGCGACTGCTGAGCGTGACCTCTACCCGCTCGAACATCCCGGTCTCGGGGCTGATGCTCCCTCCTGGGCTGATTGCAACCCCGGACGACAATCTAGTCCAGCTCTCAAGAAACATCATCGCTCTCGATGTCTCCCTCGCCCCAGTCGTTCGAAGTCCTATAGACCGGACACTTGTTGGGCTGGCTAGGCTTGAGGAGATTCTCAACCGGATTGCGGAGGGGCCGGCCCCAGAGCTTACGGTGGGGGACGTGATGAGTAGGGATGTGACTACTTGCGGCCCGAAAGACAAGGTCTCAAAGGTCTGGACGACGATGGAGGAGACCCGCCTCTCAGGAGTCCCGGTGACGCGCCATAATCGTCAAAAACACCGGACCGAGGTAATCGGAATGGTGACCCGCTCAGACATAATCAAGTCTGGAGCAGTCAGGCTAGCACAGGAGTCGAGCAAGGGGCGTAGTTCTCCGTCCATCGAGAGTCTCATGCACACGCCGCCCATTACTATCCCGCCCCACGCGTCTCTCAGCAGAAGCATCGGCCTCATGGTGGGGCACAAGATCGGGCGCTTACCAGTGGTCGAGCGAGGTGGATTGGTGGGGATCATCGACCGAGAGGACGTGATTAAACCCTTCCTGAGGTGAAAATATGAAGAGGTACTCAATCTATAAGTCTCGCGACCGCGGTCCGCTCGAATTCAAATCGAAGCTCCGCCGCGAGGAAGGAACAGTCATGAAGATTGCGAAACGTGACGTCATAACCATTCCACCAAGTCTGCCCATCAAGGATGCGGCTGAGCGGATGGTTAAACATGGGGTGCGGCGTCTCCCCGTGACTGACCCCGGGACCAAGCGCCTTGAGGGCACAGTAGTCACGCGAGACATCCTCGACTTCCTTGGGGGTGGGAACAAACACCTGCTCGTCCAGAAAAAGTTTAGAGGCAATTTTCTGGCAGCAATGAACGAGGGCGTTCGGGAGATAATGAATTCCAACCCCCCATGCGGGAACGTTAAATTCTCGATCGCCAAGGTCGCGGCCCTCCTGCTGAAGACTGGTGTCGGGGGGGTACCCATCCTCGACGACCAAGGACAAGTAGTGGGCATAGTGACAGAGCGAGACTTCGTGCACTTCATGCCTTCCCACGCTAGGACTAAGGTTGAGGGACACATGACGAGGCAGGTGGTGATCGCCGCCCCTGAGCTATCAATCGGAGAGGCAACGAAGCAAATGATTTCGAAAGGCTTCCGCCGCTTGCCAGTAGTGGATGAGGACAGGTTAGTCGGGATAGTCACGAGCGTCGACGTGTTGCGGTACTTCGGAACAAGCAAAATGTTCGAACACATGGCGAGTGGTGGGGTGGAAGACGCCATGGCTGTCGGGGTAAGTGAGGTAATGTCGCGCGATTTAGCGAGTGTCGAGCCGGATGCCGATCTCGGCGAGGCGGTGCGGATAATGGCTGAACATGACTATGGCGGCCTCCCTGTCGTGACAGACGGAAGGCTCGTTGGGATTATAACTGAGCGTGACCTGCTCGAATTGCTAGCATAGTCGATTGAGTAGGAATCAAAAGAGTTTTTCGTGCATACCTTAAGCTTACTAGGAACAAACTTGACCCAGGTGACTAAGTGAAAGTTAATTCGGGAAATCGTGCTGCATCGGTTCTAACTGTAGTCATCGCCCTGTTATCCACGATAGCGTTGCTCGGGACAACAAATCGACTCGCCCAAGCATCGGCGATAGATTATCCTGGCTCCGCGTCGCCCGGGGACAATCTTCAAGTGGTCCATTGGTGGCAGGCCTGGTCCAGAGACAACGACAATAACAAGATAGATGATGTGATTGATCGCGTCATCGAAAACGTGGAACTCGTGGAAAAAAAGAGCGCCTCATACATTATCTCCGGCAGGCACCCGAACATTAGGGCTTCCCTGCTCGTCGACTTCGGTCGCGCCGTCGATGAGAGCGACATCACGGCGCTCTCAAATATAGTTGGGGCATCGAACGTGCTCAAATTTCAGTACGTCAATGCCGTTTCTATCAGGGGGGCGAGACCATCCATCGTGGAGAATCTTTCCAAGCTCGGCGGCGTAGTGATGGTCGAGCTCCAGCAGAGAGTGCACACGACCTTGGATGTAAGCGCTCGCGCAGTCAAAGCAAGAAGTTCCACGGAGTACTCGGATGTCTGGGAGGACCTCGGGGTGAACGGTGCTGGAATCAATATTGCGATTTTAGATACTGGTGTTGACGACGAGCACGAGTCGCTGAACGGCAAATATGTGGCCGGGGTTGACACGACTGGGGCAACGGATTTAGAGTTTAATCCAGATGACCTGAGTGACCATGATATCTTCCATGGGACCCACGTTGCCGGAATCGTGATGGGTGACGGTGGCGCGAGCGGAGACTACATGGGGGTCGCGCCGGGTGCTGGACTAATTGACGTCAGAGTGCTCAACGAGAAGGGAGAAGGAACCAGCGAGTCCGTGATACGCGGAATTGAGTGGTGCATAGCCAACAGGGATCGGTACAACATAAGAGTCCTGAACCTGAGCCTGGGGACAGATTCCAACAGCAACGGAGGTGACGCCCAGTCCCAGGCGGTCAACGCAGCTGTGGAGGCAGGACTAGTGGTGGTGGCCGCGGTCGGGAACGATGGAGAGGATGGATACATATCGTCCCCGGGGGCCGCAGATGGAGCGATATCTGTGGGGGCCCTCTTCGACCACAACACGGTTAATAGGGGTAACGACACAGTCGCTTCCTATTCAAACTGTGGACCCCGCTTGGACGATGACGACTATGACCCTTACGATGAACTCAAACCGGACGTCACCGCGCCCGGAACTTACATCTGGTCGGCCAAGGGCAGCAATGGCGTGGCATCAAACGGGTACCAGCAGCTCTCGGGCACGAGCATGGCGACACCACACGTTGCGGGTGTGGTCGCGCTGATGCTTCAGGCAAACCCTAATCTGACGCCTGAGGAGATCAAAGAGGTTCTGCACGACACCTCAGAGGCAAGGGGGATACCCTACAGTCCGAGTCTGAGCCACAAATACTCCACGAGCTATGGCTGGGGAATGGTAGATGCCTACGCTGCTGTGAGGAGTGCGATGGAAAACTTTGGCCCCCCTGACTTCAGCGTGTCCTCAGATGATATCTCATTTTCAGACAACACTCCTGTGGAGAACCAGAAAATTCTCGTGAGTGCAACCATTCACAACGAGGGCGATTACGAGGGGACATGTGATGTCGCGTTTTACCGAGAGGCTGGCCTCAGCACTTCGCTCGGTAGAGTTGGTGGCGTGCGTATCGCGGGGGGCGGAAGCGAAGATGTCGGGGTCCAGGTAAACTGCACCCTTCAGGGCAATCACACCCTAACTGTCGTAGTAGAGAACTCCCGCCCAAGCGAGGAGGATACGTCGAACAAC
>CAZKSL010000059.1:0-5944 GCA_964555495.1 Hadarchaeota archaeon (SeqCode) | reverse complement strand
GGTTTCTGGGTTCTGAGAAGCGACGTGTGGTCAAACGGAAAAGCGTTGCTCCTGCTTGAACTCTCGATTGCAGAACTTCCTAGAGTGCGCACCCACCCTGGACCGCCAGTAACGGTCGCGGCAGAAGACTTCATCTCCAAACACCTCCGTTCAAAACACAAGTTCGCTGGGCCCTTCATCAATGAAGCGGGGCGCCTGACTTTCGAGGTCGAGCGCGAGCATGCCCGTGGCAGAGAGATCCTGGAGAAAGCGTTGAAAGAGCGCACAGCGTTTGGGAAACACGTCGCGAAGTCTTTGGCAAAGGGGTACAAAATCTATGAGGGGCAGCGGGTATCGGCCCTAGCCCGCAGGAATAAAGAGATTCGCCGCTTTCTATCCGAGTACTTGGCGCGCTGCCTGCCTTGGCACCGCTAAGCAAAACTCAAATTCTGACGTTTATCTCAATAATCATTTGCCGATATCAAAGCGCTCGAGTGTGCGGTAAATCGGCCCCTCCGGAGTGAGTTTACTCTCCTTCAACTCAATCGCCCCGATGCGGCTGGTGCCGAATTTTACGTCTGAAAGTTCCCTCAACCGCGAGGCCAGTTCATCCCTCTTTTGCCCGGACCTGACGCGTGCCAGGGTGAGGTGAGGGGTAAAATCGTGATCGCACGCGAACCCCAGCTCCCGAAGTTCTCGCTCAAGCTGCTGATGAATGGCCCGGGTTTCGTTTTTGGCGTTCATCACCCCGGCCCAGATAACGCGGATATAGTGAGGTTTTGGGAACGCGCCTAGCCCCTCTACATGGGCATCGTAGGGATCGACGACCGATGCCGCCTTTTGAATCGCCCTCTTCACGTCACTTAGTTTGTCATCCGAAATGTTGCCGAGGAATTTTATCGTCGCGTGAATATTTTTGGGCTCGACAAGTTTCAAATCGGCTCCAGTCGTCTCGAGTTCCTTCTGAACATCAGCCAAGCGCCGTTTGACTTCATCGTTGACCTCGAGCGCTATGAAAGTTCGCGGCAGTTCGCTCCCCAGCTGAATGGCGAATTTAGGTTCTTTATGAATTTTCCAAGGCTAAAAAGGTTTCAACTATTTTTGAAACAACTATTTTTGAACCATCAGCCCGCAGACCCCAAGAAGTTGATTATGGACTTTTAGACATCCATTAGTTTGCAAAATGTAGTTTGAGTTCAAACTCGTGAACGGCTCAATACAGAACGCTGAAGTTGTATCGACTCACTTAGACCCATTGCCGACTTCTTGAGTATTTAGCCTTATGAACGCCGCCGCGCGCCGTTTGAAAAACTTTAAAAAGATTAATTAATAACAAAGACCCTCTCCATCTATGCAAAAATAAATTGCATCGAAAAGGATAAGAAAACACAAAAGTCAATGGGACGATGAAAAAATGTCGAGAAGTTTAACGGATTATCGGGACTTTGTGGATGAATCCAAAATCTCTGAGATTTACAGAAAGGGTAGTGAGATCTCTACGAAGCATATCCTCAACGTTAGTTCCACTTACTACGGGGGCGGGGTGGCGGAGGTCCTGAGATGCATAATCCCCCTCTTTAACGACATTGGCATTGACGTGGGGTGGCGAACAATAGTTGGGTCACCAGATTTCTTCAAGGTGACCAAAAAGTTCCACAATGCCCTCCATGGTGAAAATATCAAACTGACGAGAATGAAGAAGAAATTGTATGAGGAGACAAATGAGGTATTCTCAAGATTCACACACCTGGAACACGATTTGATAGTTGTCCACGATCCACAGCCCCTCCCCCTCATAAAATTTTACAAAAAGAAGCAGCCTTGGGTCTGGAGGTGCCACGTAGATCTGTCAAATCCCAACGAGAAGGCGTGGGAGTATCTGAAATCTTTTATCCTCCCCTACGACCTCGTTGTTTATCAGATGGAGGAGTTCGCGGCGCGGGGTTTTTCAGATAATTACAGAGTTATCAGACCTTCAATCGACCCCCTGTCGCCTAAGAATGTGGCCCTTCCAGAAAGGACAATCAAAAAGTATCTAAGGAAGGCGGGGGTGGCCAAAGACAAACCCCTCATTTCCCAGGTGTCCAGATTTGATAAGTGGAAGAACCCCTTGGGACTGCTGAAAGTCTTCGACCGCATCAGAAAAGAGATGGACTGCCAGCTCGTTATGGTGGGCGACATTGCGCCCGACGATCCAGAGGGGCAAAGGATGTACGAGGAAGTTCAGTCAAAAACGATTGGAAGAGATGACGTGAAGCTGGTACTCAGTGCGCACAATATCCTGGTAAATTCGATTCAAAGAGCCTCCGATGTGGTCATGCAAAATTCAATAAGGGAGGGCTTCGGCCTGACTGTTACGGAAGCGCTCTGGAAGAGAACCCCGGTGGTGGCCTCCAACGTGGGTGGACTCCCAACCCAGGTCATAGATGGGGAAACTGGTTATTTGGTGGATCCAAAGAACACCGAAACAACTGCCAAGAAGGTGATGGACCTACTCTCCAACGATAACTTGAGGGAGAAAATGGGGGAGAGAGGCAGGGAACACGTAAAAGAAAACTTCCTCGTCACTAGGCATATCGAGGACTGGATTGACCTCTGGACGGAAATTCTCGGTAATCGGTAAAGCGGTGGGGATGCCTAAACAGCTTGGTAATTCTTGGGCAACCGCCTGCAGAGCGCAATTACAAGAAACGGGGGGTTTGGATGAAACTGACTTTAGCTACCGGGCTTGAGGCCACCACTGACGTTTGGGTGACTTTCCCCAGTCTCAGCGAATTCGCGAGTTTTTCCCGAGAATACGGAGGGGCCCTAGCTAAACATCTGAAGCGCGGGTATGCGACCGTGGCATCAGGAAATGGGAACGAGGTCGCCATAGATGGCAAGACGAAGGGGGCACAGGAACTGTCGAGGTTGGCGGAGAAATTTGGTGCGACTGTTACGCACGCGCTTGGAGGAAACGGTTCCCAAGAAGCTGCCGCGCTAAAAGCCCTTGGGTCCAACGTGACATTTGTCGGAGGATTCTCTCCGAGCCAAGTCGCGCAACTGCCATCGGGAAGTCGAAAATTCTTCGATGAAGTCGATCTTTCCTTCGCTCACGCATCGGAAGAGTATATGCCGATTTCAGTGATCCTACAAGCCCTCGGGACCAACAGATATATCCTATGTGAGGGCCGGGGGCGGAGAATCGAGCAACTCCGGCCATACCTGCGGGATTTGCCTAGGGCGCTTGAGCAAATTGTGGACAAATACGGTGGGTTGGACATGGTGAACCTGGTTGGATGGCATGTCCTATTCGCGAATGGGATAAGCGACCGCGATGTTCGTCTAGTCAAAAATGTTGTTCAAAAGATCCGCAACGCTACCGGCTCGCCGCTCTTCACAGATGCCGGGGGACTCGAGGCATTTAACGAGGATGAAATGCGCCGCCTCTGCCAAATTTACTCACTCTTTGACATCTTCTCAGTGAACGAGAACGAGATTGCGGGTGTCTCGCAAACAGTCGGATCCAAGGCAGAAGACGAGTTCCAGAAAATGCATGACATCTTGGAATCTTTGGATATGCCCACCACAATCTGGCTTCACACCGCCGATTATCAAGCATCGCTGAGTACAAAATATGGCGAGCATCTCCTCAAACGTGCGCAGATTTCCTCGGCCGCTGCTGGGGCCTACAGAGTCGAGAAGGGCACGTATCCATCCTCCGGAGAAATTGCCGAGAGAGCCAGAGTAAAGGATTATTCAGAAGATGGCATGAGGGTGACCAAAAAGGCGAAGCTGGAATACAACGGAAAAATCGGGGGGGCGAATCTGGCAGTTACCCCGTGCTACAGAGCGAGGAGCTTCAGTTCAACTGTGGGGGCTGGAGATGTAGCGGCTGCTGCGTACACCTACACAATCGCGAGTAAGGGCAAAACCTCTTAAGCGGCGCTGGGCTCCGCTAGAATCTTTCCACGCCTGATGACCCACCGCCGCCTGGGCTGGAGACGAATGGCCTCCCTGGCCGACGGAGCATCAAGCACCACCAGATTTGCTGGCTTCCCGACTTCGATTCCATATTCCCCCTCGACGCCCAAAGTCCGAGCAGCGTTGTGAGTTATCATCCTGAAGACCGTCTCGATTTCGTCTGGCATGGTCAGATGTGCAGCGTGCGCCGTGATAAGTGCAACCTCGAGCATGTCCGCGCGCCCAAACGGATAGAATGCATCGCTCACGCAGTCCTGTCCGAAACTCACGTTCACGCCCGCATCCAAGAGCTCTTTCACTCTGGTTATGCCCCGTCTTACCGGCTGTTTGTCCTCCCGCCCTTGGATAACCAGATTAGTCGCGGGATTGGTAATCATGTTAATTCTCGCGCGCGCCACCTTTTGAATCACCTCTTGCGCGTAGTCGTCTGGGTAGGCCGCCAACGCGCAGGTGTGTCCGGCCGTTACCCGTCCTTCATAGCCTTCTTGGACGGTTTTCTCCGCTAGATATTCGAGCGAGCGCGAGTTCGGGTCGTCGGTCTCGTCGACATGCATGTCGATGTCGGCGTCGAACTCCTTCGCGATGTCAAAGCAGATGTCGATGTGACGCTTGGCCTCCTCGTGCGAGCGCTCGTGATGGGGCATCCCTCCGACAAGATCCGCGCCGCCCTCCATCGCCTTCCGCATGAGCTCCTCAGTGCCTGGGTCGCGCACGATTCCCTCCTGAGGGAATGCCACTATTTGCAGGTCAACTAGTTCTTTGCACGCCTTGCGCGTAGCGACCAAGCCCTTGAGCGGCATGAGTTTACCGATGGTGTCGACATCGACGTGAGTCCGCATCAGTGTCGTCCCATTGCGTGAGGCCAGCTCGATAACTTGACTCGCGCGCCGCTTGATGTCTCCGACCGTGTACTTGCGCTTACGCTCCCAGATGAGTTCTATCGCTTCCTTGAGGGTGCCGCTCTTGTTAGGCGGGAGATCGTTCGCAATCATGACCTTGTCCAAGTGAATGTGTGGATCGATGAAGGCGGGCGATGTCAGGCGCCCCCCGGCGTCTATCTCCTCGTCAGCTTTTGCTTTGACTTCCCCAAGCTCAACTATCTTCCCTTCCTTTATCCCAACATCCTTCGTTTTGCCTTCGCCGAAAATTAGCGCGTTCCGGACAATCAGATCCATGTAACCCCCCACTACATTTTCCAGAGCGAGAGCCCAGTTACCTCGTCGAGTTCCCGCACCAGATCTGGACCGACTAGCTCCTGCAGGTAGATTTCGGCCGCGAAGACCGTGGCCTCCATCAAGTGGCCCGCTTTGGTACTCCCCCCCTCGTCGGCCAGCACCGCGTGGGCGTGAACGAACGGTTGGCCTTCTTTCAACGAGATATTGCCAATGCAGCTCGCTATCTCGTGGGGGGCCTCCAGCGAAAGAGTGGCGTACTCGTGCTTTTGTTGGTCGTAGAATCCGAGCTTCGCGCGCTTCACGGCGCCCACGGCACTGAAAAACGCTTTTTTGACTCCATTCTCCTTCGCGAACTCGGTAATCGAACTCACAAACTCAGAGTCGTGCTCAGCACGCATCGCAAACATCCGCCCGCTTTGAAACTCCGCTGAACCCATGGGATAACCCTACTGTTTCTTATTTATTACATCCATTACTTTTTCCAGTTCTCCCTTGAGACTTTCAAACCCCTCGGCATCGTTTCTCACTACTGCAAGTTCCGCCGGAGCGCGCCTTCGAAGTTCCTCCCCGGACCTAAGGTGGAGTTCCTCGTAATCGTCAAGCTTGTAGTACGAGCGCATGAGATCAGTTGGCACTATATGATTATCGACGGCTTCCCGCCTGCGCTTGAACCTCTCCACGTTCCGCTTCAGGCACAGGTCGAAGGGACAGTAAATGTAAATCAATAGCGAGCTATCCAGCACCTCGCGGTCAAAATTCTTCAACGCGTGGTCGTAGCTGTCCCGGGAGAACTCCACGAATATGAGCTTGCCGGGCTTTTTCAGCTC
>CAZKSL010000058.1:0-6046 GCA_964555495.1 Hadarchaeota archaeon (SeqCode) | reverse complement strand
GGACTATACAGATCGACGCCAACGATCGCGAGGATTATTCTTTCTTCAGGCGCTTCAACTGAGTTTTGCACATGCTTGAGAACTGCGTCGGCCCGGTACTGTTTTCGCTCCGGATCGTAAGCTGGTGGGGGTATCTCCAGCGCTTTCCCGACTCGACAATCCTCGACCAGCGATCGATAAATCTCCACGATTAGTGGCGGCAAATCTTGCAGGATATCTGCATTAACTTCACCCATCGGCACAATCTCGACTATCAACCAAACCCCACCCTTGTTTAGCGCTGAAAATTAAAATATATACGAGATGGCTGCTCCGTGTTCTTTTTGGTCATCGTATGGCTCTAGAACTAACATTTATCCCAGCTCTTCTGGTGATCCTCCTCGCGGCGGGGGCTGGCCGCCTACTGTCGAGAGGGATAAGACAGCCCGTGATATTGGGGGAGCTGATTCTTGGGATGATTCTCGGAAGTTTCATAGTTTTAGCGCCGGCCGCTCAGGGGCCCATATTCGACATTGCTGAGATTGGAATCTTGCTTCTCCTGTTCTCAATCGGCCTGACCATAGATTTCGAGGAGTTCAAGAAGCTGGAGGTGGCATCTACTGCGGTCGCCGCAGCGGGGGTAATCCTACCGTTTATTCTTGGGTACGTTGCCGCGATTATCTTTGGGTTTTCTCACATCGTCGCGCTGCTGGTCGGGACGAGTCTGGTGGCGACATCGGTGGGAATCAGCGCTTCCGTGCTCATGGAGTCTAGGATGTTGCGAACTAAAATAGGCACCCTGATAATGGGCGCGGCGGTCGCGGATGATGTGATTGGCGTAATAATGATGAGTGCCTTTATCAGCCTCGCGGTAACCGGCGCGATTCAATTTTTGGATTTATCTCTGCTCATAGTGCTGGCAGTCCTATTTTTCATTCTCTCCCTGACTGTCGGAATTAAAGTCTTCAGAAAAATCTCCGAGAAGATTACGGTCGCGAGGGAGACCCTCCTATTGATAGGGATAGTTGTCGTTCTAGCGTTTGGCATAATAACGCAGGAAATCGGAATTTCAGCGATAATAGGCGCGTTCGTGGCTGGGCTGGTGGTCGGTCAGACTCATTACGCTCGGGATCTCAGGGGTCATGTTTCACTGATAGGGGGCGGATTTTTCATACCGATATTTTTCGTGACAGTCGGGATGAATTTCAATCTCAACGCGTTCACTGCTGTCGGCTTATTTGCCGCAGTACTGGTGGTTTTGGCTATCATCGGTAAGATAGTTGGGTGCAGCCTAGGCGCGAAGGCTTGCAAGTTTAGTAATAGGGAGTCCTTGGCGGTGGGTATTGCAATGGTTCCAAGGGCAGAGGTGGCGCTAATAATCGCCCAAATTGGGCTCAGACAGAACATCATAGGCCCGAACGTGGTTTCTGCAATACTCGTAATGGTGGTGATTACCGCCCTAATCACGCCGCCGTCTTTGTGGAAGGTCTTGAGAGGCGTCGGAGAAAAAAAGAAGACCTAATAGTGAAAAATTAATGATAAATACGTAGAGTTGAAAGCTATGGTTACAAAATTCTTGAAGATTAAGGTCAAGGAAATCATGCAGAAAAGGAATGTGCCAGTACTTGAGAGGACAGCTCCGATAGATCGCATCCTACCCTTCCTGACGACGAAGACTCACGTTTGGGTCACTGCACGCAAGAAAAGCAAGAAGGTCGTCGGCGTGATTACGGAGCACGATGTTCTGAATATCCTCTCGCCGCGAAGGGGTCCCTACACCTTTGGATTTCCGGACATGAGATCTTTGCGCAAAGGAACCGCCGAGGATATAATGACGAAGAGGGTCATCGAGTGCTCCCCCGAGGAGACGATAGAAGACGTGCTGAACAAGATGATGAGGCACGGGATGAGGAGGCTCCCGGTGACGAAAAGGGGTGACATTATAGTCGGGGAGATCCGCCTGTACCACATCATAAAGAAATTTTCTGAGATGGCCGAGAGGAAGCGTTGAATGAGGCTTTACCTGCGCCGCGCCTTGGTTCTTTTTTGTTTGCTGACTCTCCTTGCCCTCCCGGCGGTCGCGGCCGATATGGGATTTGTCCCTCCCGGGGGCGTCTCAGTTTACGAGCCCGGACAGAAGGCGATTGTCGCTTGGAACGGCGAGCGAGAGGTGTTGATCCTCTCCGTCGACATCCAGGCTAGCGAGAACTCTTGGGCACTTGAACTTCTGCCATTACCATCTCGCCCAGATGACCCGGAGAACGGAAGCTTCGATTCTTTCCTCAAGGTTCAGGACCTGCTCAACGCGTACATGTTTAACGTGTACACGGAAAAAGAGGGGTCCGTGCCACTTGACGCGGAAAATTTTGAAGTTGTCTTTCAGGAAAACATAGGCGCTCACAGTATTGTTATCGTCAGAGCTTCCAGCGCGTCACAGCTCGTTGATTTTTCGGAGAACCTGCTGGAAAATAAGGGACTCACGCAGGAGGTCTCGTGGGAAAACCTTGAGAACTTGGTGGCTGGTTACCTAGAGCGCGACATAAATTACTGGGTTCTGGACCTCATCGACCTGAGCGATTACCTGAAGAGCCGTGAGCCGATAATTTACACCTTCGAGAGTGACTATCTCTACTTCCCGCTCGAGATTTCCTCGCTGGCCTCTGGTGAAACGGAGATAACTCTCTTTACTCTAACGGAGGACAGCCTCGACGCGGGTGAAATCGAGAACGCGGGATTTAGCATCGCGTCATTCGCCGCTGGCGGGGAAAACGTTCTGGTTGAGATTGAGGTTGACGAGAACGATCTGAATCAGATAAGCCCGAAGGTAGCGGAGTTATTCGAGGGAGGCGCCCGACTGACGACACTGACCTACGAGGGGCCACTGGGAGATTTGAAGAGGGACTTGATACTCAGTCATGCTGCCGCTGTGGAGGAGATTCCGACGGAGGTGGCAATATTCACGGTGGTCAGCCTTGGAGTCACAGTGGTTGCACTTGGTATCGGCGGATTTCTCCGTTACGCTCGCGGCCGAAGGGAAAAGAGGGTAATCCTGTGCTGCGTCGTCGCGGTAGCTGTGACCATAACGGCGGCCTACCTGCTGCTACTTGCCTAATCCGCGGAAGTTTTTAGGTTTGAGCCGAATATCTGATTGAGGCGCGTTGATGTACGAGAAAATGCTTGAGAAGGAGATGGCCCGCGAGTCAGTTTTCAAGGATCAGTCCAAACTTTCTCCGGACTATGTCCCCGAGAAGCTCGTCCACCGAGACGAGGAGTTCCGGGAACTCTCCCGGCTATTCCGACCGGTGCTTGAGAGTAAATCCAGCCAGCGGGTCTTGGTAACTGGCGCCGTTGGTGTGGGAAAGACCGCCTTGACCATGAAGTTCGGCCAGCAGCTGGAGCCGGCAGCGAAGAAGCGCAACTTTCGCTTGGATTATATCCACGTTAACTGTCGCAAACAAAAGACCCCGTTCGTAGTTTTACGCCAGATGGTGAGCCACTATAACCCCAGGTTGCCGCCGAGGGGCTTCTCCCCAGAGGAACTCTTGGGCATGGTTATCGATTGGTTGGACAAACATGACGCATATTTGACTCTCACTCTAGACGAGCTCGACTTCTTCATTAAGCAAAATGGGCCGGATTTGCTCTACTCGCTAACCCGCGCGGCTGAAGAGTCTAAAGGCCCAAATCGGCTGAGCATAATCGCGATTGCTCGGGACGAGAATTTTCTCCGCTTGCTGGACACAGGTACCCAGAGCACTTTCATGCACAACAAGATCAAGCTGGACAAGTACAACGCTCGCCAGCTGTCGGATATTCTCGCCCACCGCGTGAGGGAGTCCTTCAAGGCGGATGTGATCGAGGAGGACACAGTGGAGCTGATAGCTGATATCGCCGCGCGCTGGGGGGACGCCAGGTTCGCGCTGGAACTCCTCTTGCGAGCTGGAATGTTCGCGGACGAGAGGAAGGCCAAGAAGGTGGCCCCGGAGCACGCGCGCCAGGCGAAGGCCGAAGTCCACCCGGAGGTCCGGAAGGAGGTGCTCGCAGAGCTACAGCTTCACGAGCAATTGCTCCTGTTGGCTCTGGCCAGACGCTTAAAGCGGACTGAGCGCGCCTATGCTCTGACCGGGGAGGTTGAGGGGGCCTACAAAGTTGTCTGCGAGGAGCACGAGGAGAAGCCGCGCAAACACACCCAGCTGTGGGAGTATCTCAAGCGCATGGATGGATTGGGCTTGGTCGACACTCAAATGTCGCACAAGCCCCCCCGAGGGCGCAGCAAACGGATAAGTATCCCAGATGTCCCTGTTGCGATGGTTGGAAAAGAGCTGGAGAAATTACTAAAGAAAAGTAAGTCCTCGAAAAGTTAAATGGTCCCGTCGTTAGAATAAACGGAAGGTGGCATAATGAAACCGTTCAAGCCAGTGGGAGAGAAGGAGATAACCCGCGCAATCTCAAGCGAGTTCTCGAAGGAGCTTGATGAGCACGCCGAGAGCGATGTTATCATAGTCGGCGCCGGACCGAGCGGCCTCATGGCAAGCAGGGAGCTGGCGAGAAAAGGGGTAAAGACGCTCCTTGTCGAGGGGAACAACTATCTCGGCGGCGGGTTCTGGATAGGCGGTTATCTAATGAATAAGGTCACGGTCAGGGGGCCCGCCCAAGAAGTTTTGGATGAACTTAGCGTCCCCTATCGGGAGTTCAGCGAGGGGCTCTACGTCGCGGACGGTCCTCATGCCTGCTCGAGCCTGATTGCCTCAGCCTGCGGAGCCGGGGCGAAGGTCCTCAGCATGACAAGATTCGAGGATGTCGTGCTTCGCGAGAAGAACAGGGTTAGTGGTGTTGTGGTGAACTGGTCCCCAATCCGGGCGCTGCCGAGGGAGATAACCTGCGTGGATCCGGTCGGACTTGAGGCGAAGATAGTGGTTGATGCTACTGGCCACGATGCGGCGGTCGTGAGAAAGATGGAGGAACGAAAGATCCTCCAGACCCCCGGCTACGGGGCCATGTGGGTCGAGCGTTCGGAGGACTTGGTTGTCGAGCACACGGGTGAGATCCATCCGGGCCTCATCGTCACGGGGATGGCCGTATCGACAGCGTATGGTCTCCCAAGAATGGGACCTACCTTCGGCGCGATGCTTCTATCTGGCAAAAGAGCGGCCGAGGTTGCACATGAAAAACTTCGTGAGCTTGGATAGCCTTCAAACGCTTCACATTCACCTCTACAGAGATCCTTCCGTGGGCAATCTCAACTTAGAGGAGTTGTCCAAGTATCTTAAGGAGAAGCTGGGAGACATTGACGTTGACGAGCGTGAGCCGTTCATAAGTGTTCCAAGGGAACTGCTGGAACTCTTTGCGAAAAAATTGGCAAACACCAAAGTCCGAGACATAGAAAATCCTGACTTCTTTATCAAGCCGTTGCCCGTGGAGGTAGAGTACGAGGAGAGGATTCTCGAGGAACCATCTAGTAAAGTGACAGGCGTGTTCTATGACGGTTTCAAGCTACAGCGATGCCTCCGCGATTTAATTTCGAACGAGGAGGACGACATCTCACATCTTCACGTGGTGTTCACGAACCGACTGTTTGGAACTTGGGACGAAAATGATGGCAGGTACCACGCTAGGGTAAGCGCTTACGGGTTTCCAGCCCTCATCTCCACGACCGGAATCGTCGAGGCCCCGGCGAAGCCGAAGGAGTTCTACCGCCTCAAGCAGAAATATGCTGGATTGAGGGACACCACGCCGGTTCTCGAGGAGCTGAAGCAAAAGTTTGGAGGGAGATTTGTGAGATACGATGACGAGCGGCTGACGGAGATAATGAAGGGGCACGTGATGCAGGCGGTTTTCTACCACCTCACATTCGAGCCGTTTTGCGACGACAAGCGATGCAGGCTTTTCAACGCTCATTGGCAGGAGGAGGTTCTAAGAGCCCAGCTCGAGGAGCCGGAGTTCTGCGAGCGCCATGAAAAGGCTATAGAGGAGTGGAGAGAGAAGTTTTCTGGTTGAAGCCGGGGCGGTGGTCTAGCTTGGTTTATGATACCGGCTTCGGGACCTAATGGCGAGAAAGCCGGAGATC
>CAZKSL010000057.1:0-6106 GCA_964555495.1 Hadarchaeota archaeon (SeqCode) | reverse complement strand
GCCCTGTTCTCAACTCGTACATTACGATAGCTATTGAGTGTCACATTTTCCTGTAAAATCTGAAAGTTCTCCTCCACAGGTTCAAACGCAAGCACCATCCCGTTTGGCCCCACACAGTGAGCTAACAGGAGCGTGAAATATCCTATGTGTGCGCCAATGTCCGCTACTGTCCAGCCCAACTGAACTTGCTCTTTGATCAGAACACACACGTCCGGCTCGTAGGTACCATACACAAATCCTTTTTGCGATTGCCACTTCAAGCGCATACGATGCCCAGCCAAAGGAGAAGCCAACGAAACGATGGGCAGTGAATCCCTCATGAAACAATTACAATTAAGAACTTGTCTCAACCAAGGAGCCAACGGGGACCTCGCCAGCCGTAACCGCCACGAAGTCGGCATGAGCCCCGGCCAGCGCACCCAAACGCTACTCCGGGCTTTTCCTTCCATCACTCTCACCTTTTATGGTTCTCTCGTCTAAGAGCCGCCCGGCGGGATGCCCACGATACAGCTTGCACTATGCCATCGCCACAGGCTTCTAGGCCCCATCTCTGAATGATTTCAAGTGACCTCTGTCCATAGGTTTGCCGTCGCTCCGAGTCAACGACCAACCTTTCCAAGGCTCCTGCCAACGCGTACACGTCCCCATATGGCACTACATATCCATTCTCACCTTCTCGCACCAGATCTGGAGCACACCCCACCTGATCAGTCACCACCACTGGCAACCTGAAGTTCATCCCCTCGTTTACTACGAGTCCCCAGGTTTCGTCCTCGCAACCCTCCGAGGCAGAAGGCAAAACCAATATATCGGCAGCAGCATAAGCCTTAGAAACTTCGGATTGGTTTAAAAATCCTACGATACGGACATCTGGGATCCTTTCCAGGTCGACCTGCTGTTCGATCCGTAAGCGTAAAAAGCCATCCCCAACGTACAGTAAGGCACAAGGAAAACGCCGCCGAACCCAGGCAAAGGCCTCCAGCAACCTCATGGGCTGCTTCTTGGGAATCAGCTTACCGCAGAAGAGCATTATCGGCCGATCGTCCAGAATGCCAAATTCCTCCCGCAGTCTATTCCGTTGTGCTCGAAAGTGATCGGCCTGAGCTTGGAAGAAGCCATTGTCCACACAATAGGGTGTGAAGAACAGACGCTCATCTGGTACCCCGTAGTGTTGATAATATTCCCTATTGCGGGTCCCGATGTATAGACAGGCCGATACCTGGCTGAGCAGGGTACGAAGTACAACCTGTTTGATCAAGCGAACCCACCAAGGCCTAGGGCGCAGCAGGTTAGATTCACCGCGCAACAAGACCGGCGCGCCAGTAACACGCGCCGCTAAGAAAGTCAGCCAGTTAGTGGCATACGTATAGCCATGAACCCACACCGCATCATATCGTTTGCGATATAGTTCTCTCACAATACCCGGATTCAGCGGATTCCAAAAGCCATCCTTTCCCTCAAGAATGTTTGGCACAAACTGGTAGCGATACCCTTCTAGCAGAGGAATATCCCACCTGAGTGACTTACCAAATTCGGGATCTGTATACTCTTCTGCCCCCTGTCGAGAGCAATAGTAAACTGTCAAATCTATCTCTGGCCGAGAAGCCAGGTGGCGGAAGAGAGGCGCAAAGTATTGGATTGGGTGACTAAAAAGAGCGGCCAAGCGGAAAGGAGAGTCTTCTATCATAATTCTCTAGCAAGAACCATTAGTTCACTACTAGAAACATCAATCTTGCTCGAGTTCATGCTTAAGAGGTCACTGGTTTGATCATATGGCGCGGAGAAACATCTTGCCTCAAATCCATACTTGGGAAGGTTTGTCTTAAAAAACCTCTCGTCAAAAGACATTGTATGTTTCTCACCAAAGGCAAAGACCTTCTTAAGTCTAAATGTCTCTCTATCTTCGCATCCAGTGCAATTTGGTACGAATATTATGATCAACCCATCCTCTTTCAACAATCGCTCAAATTCCTTGAAGACAGAGAACAAGTGTGGCAGATGCTCCAGAACATGATTGGAAAAGATCACATCGAATGAACTACTTGGGACCGAATCCAACTCAGTCTGCGAGGAGATAACTTTAGCCCCGAGCTTCTCCATGCCAAACAACGCTCTTGGCTTTGAAATATCAAAGCCAATCGCTTCGAATCCAGCACGCTGGAATTGCCACACGCCATATCCCCAAGAACAGCCGTAGTCCAGAACACGCCCGGTCTGTTTAAAGAGTTTAATGATTTGAATCTTTTGAGAGAGATCCTTCTGCGTTCCTGAAAAACCACAATCGATAAATTTCTTAAGAATACCATCGCTCGGAACTTCGGAGGTAACACCCTCATGATAATCCCCTTGATAGAACTTGAGATTAGTCTGAACCTCATCTTTTGGATACCGAAACATCAGATGACACTCTACGCAATGTCTCAATTGCAGGACAAAGTACTTTGTACCGACAAGTTCTGTGTCACTGCTTCCACAGTGTGGACAAGTGCCGTCCGGTCCAGACAGATATCAACGGTATCGGCCCCGCCGTGATGACCGATCCACTTTGAATCGCCTTGTGGCCCTGTTGCGGGAGAAAGGGATCGTTCCTGATCCGATCCCGACAACAATCCATACCCCCCTTCAGCAAATCGAAGAGGACTTCAAACGTTACCTGGCACAGGAACGGGGGCTTTCGCTGGCAGCCCAAATGAATTATCTCCCGTTCATCCTAAAGTTTCTTCACGAGCATTTTGGTCGACAGCCTTTCCGGTTTACCCATCTATGCGCAAAAGATGTCATCAGATTTGTCCAACGCCATGCACTTAATCTCAGTCCTAAGAGAGCAGGCCTCATGGGAACGGCCCTTCGTACCTTCTTACGATATTTGCAACTCCGAGGTGATATCGCCATCGATCTCGCCGCGTGCGTGCCCAGCGTGGCGAACTGGCGGCTGTCCACCTTACCCAAATTCTTACAACCCCATCAGGTGCAATCCGTCTTGGATCAGTGTGATCGTCAAACGCATCGAGGACAACGCGATTACGCCATCCTGCTCTTGTTGGCCCGGCTCGGCGTTCGGGCTTGCGAAGTCGTCACCCTCACACTGGACGATATCAATTGGAATGCAGCAGAGCTCACCATTCAAGGAAAAGGGGCCCGCCGAGCCAAACTCCCTCTGCCCCATGACGTCGGTGAGGCACTGGCCCGTTACCTGAAACAGGGACGTCCTTCCTGCTCCAGCCGGCGCGTTTTCATTCGTCTAAGAGCCCCACTCCAAGGGTTCGCCAACTCCATCGCTATCTCCACCATTGTGGCCCGCGCGCTCAAGAAAGCCGGCGTGGACTCGCCCTGCACCGGTGCCCACCTGTTCCGACACACCCTGGCAACCCAAATGCTCCATGAGGGAGCTTCGCTGGAGGAGATCAGTCAACTGTTGCGGCATCAGAGTTTCAACACCACTACCCTTTATGCCAAGGTCGATCTCACGGCGTTGCGACCCATCGCTCAACCCTGGCCAGGAGGTAACTTATGAGCCCGCTTCGAAAAGCCGTAGAAGACTATCTGATCTTGCGCCGAGCTCTGGGGTTCAAGCTGCGTGACATGGCCACCGCTCTGCGTCACTTTGTTTCTTTCATGGAACGGGAAGGCGCCTGCGCCATTACAACGAACTTGGCCCTCCGTTGGGCCATGCAACCTCAGCAGGTGCAGCCCGCTCATTGGGCCGCACGACTCAGCTTTGTGCGCAGCTTCGCCAGGCATTTGAGCGCCATTGACCCTCAAACCGAAATCCCACCCCCAGGACTTCTCCCTTACCGTTACCACCGCTGTACACCCCACCTCTATACCGGCGACCAGATTCGACGCTTGATCAAAGCCGCTTGGAATCTCCCACCAACGACAGGTCTGCGGCGGTGGACCTATTCCACTCTCTTCGGCTTGTTAGTCGTGACAGGACTACGAATCAGCGAAGCCATCGCCCTCCAACAAGACGATGTGGACGATGTGGATTTGAACCAAGGCCTTCTCACCATTCGTCTTACCAAGTTCAGGAAGTCCCGTTTGGTCCCTTTGCACCCCTCCACCACTCATCGACTGAAACGTTACGCCAGCAAACGAGAAGCCTTTTATCCTAAAGACAGAGCTTCTCACTTCTTTCTCTCCGAAAAAGGGCGGCCGTTGACCGATTGTATGGTCCGCTGGACCTTCGTCAAACTGTCACGCCAGATCGGTTTGCGAGGCCTCTCTGATCGTTTCGGTCCGCGACTTCATGACTTTCGCCACCGATTCGCTGTTACCACCCTCTTGCAGTGGTACAGATCCGGCCTCGATGTCGAACAACTTCTGCCTTCGCTTTCCACCTATCTAGGGCATGCCCATGTAACGGACACCTATTGGTACTTGTGGGCTGTCCCCGAATTGTTGGCGTTATCAAAAGATCGTCTCGAAAAAAGATGGGAGGTGTGATCATGAAAACAACGCCCTTATCCCCGCTTCTCCAGTCCTTCTTCACAGACCGCCTGATGAATCAACGACAGGCCAGTCCGCATACCATCGCTTCCTACCGTGATACCTTCCGTTTACTCCTGCTATTCGCAAAGACGCAGTTGAAAAAACTGCCATGGCAACTCACGTTGGAGGATCTCGATGCCCCGTTCATCGGGTCCTTTCTCGATCAACTGGAGAAACAGCGACATAATAGCCCCCGCAGTCGCAACCTTCGTTTGGCCGCCATCCGCTCCTTCTTCAAATACGTCTCCTTTCAACAACCCAATCTCGCCGCCCATATCCAACGCGTGCTGGCCATCCCCAACAAACGTCAAGACCGCTCCTTGATTGACTTTCTCACTCACCCAGAAATTGAGGCGCTTTTAGCCACCCCCGATCAAGCCACCTGGTCCGGACGACGCGATCATGTCCTCTTGACGCTGGCAATCCAGACCGGCCTCCGTCTCTCAGAGATCATCAGACTTCGTTATGCCGATGTTCAGTTGGGACAGGCTGCTCATGTCCGCTGCCATGGAAAAGGCCGCAAGGAACGTTGCACCCCTTTGACCAAACAAACGGCCACCGCCTTGCAGGCCTGGCTTCACGAACGAGACGGATCCCCTGAGGACGTCATCTTTCCAAACGCACGCGGCGGTTCTCTCAGCCCCGATGGGGTCCAGTATAAGCTGGCCAATTATGTCGCTGTCGCCCAACAATCCTGTCCCTCACTGAAAAACAAACGGGTGTCTCCCCACGTCCTTCGCCACACCGCCGCCATGGAATTGCTCCAAGCAGGAGTCGACCGCTCGGTCATTGCTCTTTGGTTGGGCCACGAATCCCCGGAAACCACACAAATATATTTGGATGCCAATCTCACCCTCAAGGAGAAAGCCCTGGAGAAAATAGCCCCACTTCATGGAAAATTGAAACGCTATCGGCCAGACGATGCTCTTCTTAGCTTCCTCATGGCTCTGTAAAGACTTCCAGATTATGCCGAGTGTGAGATTGCTAAACCACGGACACACAAGCCTAATAATGCTGCGCTCGGCATAATCCGGAACTCGGCATAGTGCCGATTATGCCGAGCTCGGCATAAGAGGCACTCCTACGCTACCCATCTCCTAGAGGCAGGAGTCAATCTGCGCGTCATACAGAAAAAGATGGGCCATGCAAGACTCGAAACCACCATGATCTATCTCCACCTCACCCAAAAAGGCCAGGAAAACGCCTGCCACCTCATCAACCAGATCATGGAGGGACTCTAAAATGACAACCATCAACGATATCTTTCGAACCTACGCTCCAGAGTATATCCGGCAATATAAGGATACGATGCCTCACAACCACATCAAAGTCATCAACGCCATCATCCACTGTCGTACTCAAACTTGTGGAGCCACCCTCTATCAGTGCCAACGCTGCGGTAAGATCCATCTCTTCTTCCGTTCCTGCGGCAATCGCCACTGCCCCACCTGCCAGAACCACAAAACTCATATGTGGGTAACTACACAGATGAAGCGGCAGTTGCCAGGGCACCACTTCCTCATCACCTTCACTCTCCCCCCACAACTCCACCCCTTCATCCGCACCAACACGCACAGCTCATACAATCACATGTTCACATCATGTCGATTAAACA